>JAGSPS010000311.1 GCA_018262315.1 Deltaproteobacteria bacterium
CGTGAAGCCGATCCTCGACGCGGGGTTCGTGGACAAGGACGCCGCGCTCATTCGGTGGGCGCCGTTCCTGATCATCGCGCTCACGCTCGTGCGCGGGGTGGCCGGTTTCGGCAGCGACTACTGCGGGCACTGGGTCGCCACGCGCGTCGTCGCCGACCTGCGCCTCGAGATGTTCGGCACGCTGGTTCGCCTGCCGACGCCGTACTACGACAACACCACAACCGGGAAGCTGATCTCGAAGTTCACCTATGACGTGTTCCAGGTCGCGGGCGCGGCGACCAGCGCGATCACGGTGATCGTGAAGGACGGCCTCACCGTCATCGGACTGCTCGCGTATCTCTTCTATACGAACTGGAAGCTGACGCTCATCACCTTCGTGGTGGCGCCGCTGCTCGTGCTGGTCACGCGCGCGTTCAGCAAGCGGCTGCGCAGAATGTCGCGGGCGGAGCAGGGCGCGATGGGCGATCTCAACCACGTGCTCGAGGAGTCGATCGGCGGCGAGCGCGTCGTGAAGGTATTCGACGCGCAGGCTTACGAGTCGAACCGCTTCCGTGCCGCGGCAGAGAAGGTGCGCCGGTTCGGGATGAAGAACAGCATCGCTGCGGCAGCGACGGTCCCGCTCGTGCAGATCATCACCGCGGTCGCGATCGGCATCATCCTGTACCTCGCCCTGCGGCAGGCGGCGGCGGACAAGACGACCGTCGGCGGTTTTGTGGCCTTCGTGGGCGCGATGCTGCTTCTGAACGGGCCGCTCAAGCGCCTCGCCGGCGTCAACCAGACGTTGCAGCGCGGGTTGGCCGCGGCCGAGAGCGTCTTCTCGCTGGTGGACGAGCAGCGCGAGCAGGACCACGGCACGCGCTCGATCGGGCGGGTGCGGGGCGAGATCGAGTTTCGGGATGTCAGCTTCGCGTACGAAGGCGCGACGCGCGACGCACTCGCCGGCGTCTCCTTCCGCATCGCGCCGGGTGAAACCGTCGCGCTGGTCGGCGCTTCCGGCAGCGGCAAGACCACCATCGCCAACATGATCCCGCGCTTCTACACGCCCACGTCCGGCATCATCACGCTCGACGGCATCGACCTCCAGGAGTTGAAGCTCGAACCTTTGCGGCGGAACATCGCGCTGGTCTCCCAGGACGTGGTGCTGTTCAACGACACCGTGACCGCGAATATCGCCTACGGCCGCGTCGGTGAGGCGAGCGAGGCCGAGATCGCGGCGGCAGCGAAGGCGGCGAACGCCGCCGCTTTCATCAGCGAGATGCCGCAGGGCCTCGAGACGCAGATCGGCGAGGACGGTGCGCGGCTCTCGGGCGGCCAGCGGCAGCGGCTCGCGATCGCGCGCGCGTTCCTCAAGGACGCGCCGATCCTGATCCTCGACGAGGCGACGAGCGCGCTCGACACGGAGTCGGAGCGCCAGGTGCAGGGGGCGCTGGAGACCCTGATGCAGGGACGTACGACGTTGGTGATCGCGCACCGGCTTTCGACGATCCAGAACGCCGATCGCATTCTGGTGATGGACCGCGGCCGCATCGTCGAAACGGGGCGCCATGCGGAGCTCCTCGCGGCGGGCGGCATCTACGAGCGCCTCCATCGCCTGCAGTTCCGCGATGACGAGGGCGCGAGCGCATCGCCGCCGCCATGACCACGTCGGCCGCGTCCGGGCCGGGAGCCCAGCCTAAGGTGCGTCTGCCCCGCGACGCGCGCGTGCTGGTGATCGTGATCGCGCGGATCGGCGACACCTTGATGATGACCCCGGTGCTGCGGGCGCTGCGTGGCGCAATTCCGGACGGGCAGCTCGTCTGCATGGCGCACCCCACGCGGATCGACGTGCTGCGCAACCTGCCGTATCTCGACGACCTGGTGCCGATCGAGAAAAAGCGCGCGGCGCTGATGGGCCGCCTGCCACGCCAACGATTCGACTACGCGGTGGTGAACGCGACCGACGCGGCCGTCCTCGAGTACGCACTGCGCGTCTCCGACCGCGTGGTCGCGCACGAGCAGGCGGACGCGGCGATCAACGCGCGGCTCTGGCGCATCGCCGCGTCGGGCGAGGGCACGCACCACGGCGTCGACGACCGTCTGCTGCTCCTCGAGCCGTTCGACATCGCGCCGGCGGGCATGCGGCTCGACTACGTCGTGTCCGCGGACGAGGCGCGGCATGCCGAGGCGTGGCTCGCTGCGCGCGGGGCGCCCGTCGGCGGCGACGCGTCGTTTCTCGTCGGGCTCCAGATGGCGGGGTTTCGCACCGAGCCATTCCGCCGCTGGCCGACGGCGTCCTTCGCGGCCTTGTGCGATCGCATCGCGGCCGTTCGGCCGGGAGCGCGCTTCATCGTCTTGGGCGACAAATACGACGTTCCCGAAGCCGAGGCGCTGCGCAGGTCGCTCGGCGAGCGCGTGGTGATCGCGGCCGGGCAACTCGATCTGCGCGAATCGGCGGCGATTCTCGCGCGCACGAGCCTCTATATCGGGGTCGACACCGGCCCGACGCATCTCGCCGGCGCGCTCGGCCTGCCGATGATCGGCCTCTACTTCTGCCGCTGCCCGGGGGCCCTTCTCGCGCCGCTCGAGCACCCCGCGTTCCTCGAAGTGATCGAGCACCCGCGCTCGCTCGCGCAATGCGACGACAGCGCCTCGATGGCCGAGATTCCGGTGGACCGGGCATGGGCGGCGGTCGAGCATTTCTTCCGCTGGCGCGCGGGGCAGCGCCCGGCCGCGTGACCCGCAAGCTCTCCATCGTCCACACGGAAGCGTCCTGTGGCTGGGGCGGACAGGAGATCCGCGTTCTCACCGAGGCGGAGGGCCTCATCGGGCGCGGCCACCGTGTCGCGCTGGTCGCGCCGCCCGCCGCGCGGATATGCGAGGCAGCGCGGCAGCGCGGCATCCCGGTGACGACGCTGCCCATCGAGGAGAAGACCTTTGCGGCATTGCGCGCGATGCGGCGCTGGCTCGCCGCGAATCGGAGCGGCATCGACGTGATCAACACGCACAGCTCGATCGACAGCTGGCTCGTCGCCGGTGCGCGCGCGACCTTGACCGGTGCGCCGCCGATGGTGCGCACGCGGCATGTGTCGTCACCGGTCCGCAAGACCTGGGGCACGTTCTGGCTTTACCAGCACGCGACGGCGCACATCGTGACCACCGGGGAGGCGTTGCGCGAGCAGCTCCATCGCGATAACGGCTACGCGCTCGACAGCATGACCTCGGTCCCGACGGGGATCGACCTCACGCGTTTCCGCCCGATGGATTCGCATGCGGCGCGCGCTGCGCTCGGCCTGCCCGACCGCCCGACGATCGGCATCGTCGCGACGCTGCGCAACTGGAAGGGCCACATGTACCTGCTCGATGCGTTCGCGAGCCTCGCCACCCGCCATCGGGACGCGCAACTCGTGATCGTGGGCGACGGGCCGCAGCGCGCGAACATCGAGCGGCGGGTCGCGGAGCTCGACCTCGCCGACGCGGTTCGCATCGCTGGGCAGCAGGAAGACGTACCGACCTGGCTCGGCGCGATGGATGTCTTCGCGCTGCCGTCATACGGCGACGAAGGCGTGCCCCAGGCGATCATGCAGGCGATGGCGTGCGCGCGGCCCGTCGTCTCGACGGGCATCGGTGCGACGGCCGAGGCGGTCGTCGACGGCGAGACAGGCACACTCGTTGCGCCCAAGAATGCCGAAGCGCTCGCGGCGGCGCTCGAGCGGTTGATGAACGACGCGGCGCTCCGCGATCGCTACGGCGCCGCAGGCCTCGTGCGCGCCCGGGAACGCTTCGGCCTCGGCATCATGCTCGACCGCATGGAAACGGTGTTCGAGCGTTACGCCCGACGGACCCGGAGCACAGCCTGATGTGCGGCATCGGCGGCTTTTTCGGTGACAGAGTTCCGGGGGAGGCAACGGTGAGCGCGATGGTCGCCGCGCTCACGAACCGTGGTCCCGACGCGCAGCATGTGGTGCGCTTCGATCGGGCGCTCGCATGCACGGAAGCCGCATCGC
>JAGSPS010000312.1 GCA_018262315.1 Deltaproteobacteria bacterium
TCCCTCCGTCCGCGCACCCAGGTCCGACGTCCCACCGCGCTACAAACGCGGACGGCGGGACTGTCCCATTCGTCTCTCGGGAAACGCTCGCCGTTCCTCCTCTGCTCCCCCTGAGGCTTCCCGGTCCCCGCTCCCCCCGCATTGGGGCGCCCTGCCACACCCGCGGCAGCAAAGCTTCCTCTCGCAACCCCCCGCCTCGGTATGTCGGTTGCAGTCCGATCTCCACAGGAGGCCAAGCAATGCCCAAGCGGTCGTCGCACATCGATTCCCTGCCCGCGCGAGACGAGCTGCGCGCCTGGCTCGCCGCCGAGCAGCGTCCGCGCCTTTCGCTCTACCTTCCCCTAGAGCAGCACGCCCGCCATCACCAGCAGAACCTCCAGTTGCGCGACCAGGCCGTGCGCGACACCGAGAAGAAGCTCGCCGCGCTCGGGATCCCGGCGGATCCTTGGCTGGAGCGCCTGCGCGCGATCGAGGTCGAGGTCCGCAACCTCGAGCCGCGCACCGCGACCCTGGCCGTGTTCGCCGATGCGAACACGCAGCGCATCGTGCCGCTCCACACCGCCCTTCCCTACGCCGTCTTCGTGAGCGACGGGTTCGCGCTGCGTCCTCTCCTCGGAGTCCTCGCGCACTCCTCGCGCTACCGGCTGCTGGCGGTGTCGGAGCACCGCGTCGCGCTCTTCGACGGAGGCAGCGCCGGCCTCGCCGCGACCCCGCACGCCGGCATCCCGACGAGCCTCGAAGACGCCCTCGGGTCGCTGAAGACCGAGAAGGAACTCCGCGTGCGCGGCACCGGCCCCGGCGGCAATATCCCCGTTTCCTATTCGCACGGCGGCGCCAGCGAGGAGCGCAAGCTCGATCGCGAGCGCTTCCACGCCGCGCTCGCCGCTGCGCTCGGCCCCATTCTCAAGGACGACGCGATCCCGCTCGTGGTGGCCGGCATCGACGAGCACCGCACGGCGTTGCGCGAGAAGTTGAAGCTTCCGTCCCTATTGGACGAAGGCATTCGCGGCAACGTGGATGCGCTGAGTCCGACCGCACTCCACGAGCGCGCGTGGCCGCTCGTGCAGCAGTGGTGCAGCGCGCGCGCGGCGGCATCCGTGGCCCACTACGAGCGCGCTCGCAGCCTCGGCAAGGGACTCGACCTCGTCGACGACGTCGCCGCCGCTGCCGCCACGGGCCGTGTCCGGCGACTGTGGCTCGACGCCGAGCGGCGTATCGACGGCCGCGTCGATGCGCAGTCCGGGCGCACACTCGAAGGACGAGGCGACGACGACGTGCTCGATTCGCTCGCCGAACTCGTCCTCGCGCGCGGCGGCGACGTCATTCCGGTTCCGGCTGCCGCGCTGCCGTCGCAGTCGGGGCTCGCGGCAGAGCTTCATTGAGCAACGAGCCTCATTGACCAAAGGCATGGGAGGCCCCGAGATGCAAGTTCCGGTCAAGTCGTTCATGAGCGGCGATCCGGTGTGGATCACGGCGGACGCCTCCGTTCTCGAGGCGTTCGAGTGCATGCTCGATCGCGGCATCCGACACCTCCCCGTGCTCGACGGCGAGCGCCGCGTGGTCGGCGTCCTCTCGATCGACGACCTGCGTGCGGCGCTTCCCTACTCGCCGGCGCTCAAGCAGCCGCTGGCGCCGGGCGAGCGTGAGGTGGCGCGCGAGTGGCAGGTCGGCGAGATCATGAGCCACGACCCCGTGACGCTCGGGCCCGATGCGACACTCGCCGAGGCCGCCGCGCGCATGGCCGAGCGGCGCATCGGATGTCTCGCGATCGTGGACGAGACCGGCCGGCTCGCCGGTCTGCTGTCGGAGACCGATGTGCTCTGGGCCGTGGCGACCGCCCCGGCGCTGCGCAGCGCCGCAGCACCGGGGTCGGCGCCGGAGGTGCTCGCCGCGCTGGTGCGCGAGCTGACACAGGAACGCGAGCGCGTCAGAACGCGGCTGGCCAAGAACCTCGCGGCCGAGAAGTCGCTCGAGACGGATCTGCGCGAAGTGCCGCTGGACGAGGCCGAACGCGGCGCCGACGCGACGTTGATGCAGGAGACGATCGCGCTCGACGAGCTGGCGCTGCGCCGGCTCGCCGCGATCGACCAGGCGCTCGACCGCGCCGCGCAGGGCCAGCTCGGCAGCTGCACCCGCTGCGGCAACGCGATCCCGATCCCGCGCCTGCGCGCGCTCCCTGCAACGACCCTGTGTATCGCCTGTGCCCGCAGCGATCCGGGAACGCGCCGGCCGTAGCCGGCGGTCGAGAGCCGACCCTATACCGCGCGCTACCGCGCCGGCCCGAGCCCCGCGGCGTCGCGTGCTGCGTCGAGGGTTGGCCGTGCGATTGCGCGGGCGCGACGCGCACCGTCCGCGAGCACGTCCTCGACGTCGGCGCGGCGCGATTCCCATTGCGCGCGCCGCTCGCGCTGCGGCGCGAAGTACGCGAGCAGCCGCGCGAGCAGGTCTTTCTTGACCTCGCCGTAGCCGAGGCCGCCGGCCTGCGCGCGGGCGAAGAGCGCCGCGCGCTCGTCGTCCTTCGCGAACAGCGACCAGAGCTGGAAGAGCGCGGCCGCGGTGTCTTTCGGCTGATCGACGGGCGTCGAGTCGGTGACGATCCCCATCACCGCCTTCTTGATCTCGCCTTGCGGCGCGAACATCCGGATCGTGTTGTCGTAGGACTTGCTCATCTTGCGGCCGTCGGTGCCGGGCACCACCGCGACGTTCTCGAGGATCATCGGCTCGGGCAACTTGAAGACTTCGCGGCCGTAGCAGTGGTTGAAGGAGCCCGCGATGTCGCGCGTCATCTCCAGGTGTTGCTTCTGGTCCTGGCCGACCGGCACGATGTCGGCGTTGTAGATCAGGATGTCGGCGGCCATCAGCACCGGATACGCGAAGAGCCCGTGATGCACCGCGAGGCCCTGCGCCACCTTGTCCTTGAACGAATGCGCGCGTTCGAGCAGCCCCATCGGCGTCACGGTGCTGAGGATCCAGGCGAGCTCCGTCACTTCGGGCAGATCGGACTGGCGGTAGAGGATCGCGCGCGCCGGGTCGATGCCGCAGGCGAGGTAGTCGAGCGCGAGTTCGTGCGTGAAGCGGCGCCGCTCGCCGGCGTCGCGGATCGACGTCATCGAGTGGTAGTCGGCGAGGAAATAGATCGCCTCGCCCTTCGCCTGCAGCTCGACGTGCTGCCGCATCGCGCCGAAGAAATTCCCGACGTGCGGCTCGCCCGAGGGCTGGATGCCGGAGAGGATCCGCACGCGCGCTACGACTCGTTCACGACGGTGAGCCAGTGCGCGAACGCGGCCTCCTGCCCGGCGGTGATCGCGTCGAAGCGCGTCTTCAGGCGCGCGCTGACGGGGCCCGGCACCGGCGCGGGCAGCGCCTTCTTGTCCACCGACGCCACCGGCCACACGCCGATGCTCGTCGAGGAGAGAAACGCTTCGCGCGCGCCGAGCAGCTCGTCGGCCTCGACGACGCCTTCGTACGTCGGGACGCCTTCGTGCTTGGCGATCTCGAGCATCGACTGGCGCGTGATGCCGGGCAGCACCGAATCGAGCGCGGGCGTGCGCAGCGTGCCGCCCGCATCGACCACGAACACGTTCGAGGTCGGCGCTTCGGCGAGATGCCCGTGCTCGTCGAGCATCACGATCTCGTCGTAGCCTTCCTTGCGCGCGGCCCAGGCGGCCATCGCCGCACCGAGATAATTCGCAGCCGCCTTCGCGTGCACCGGCAGGTGCATCCCGACGCGCCGCCGCGAGCGTTCGAGCTTCACGACGAGCTGCGCCGGCAGGCGCTTCGGATGGGGCTTGCGCAGGATCACGTCGCGCATCGGATCGTAAGCGGCCATCGCCACCGACACGCGCTCGTCCATCGGCACCACGCCGACCTCTTCCGAGGGCAGATACGCCATCACCTTGAGCGCCGTGCAGCCCGGATTCGCGCGCACCACCGCGAGCGATGCGGCGAAGAGCTGGTCGTAGCTCAGCG
>JAGSPS010000086.1 GCA_018262315.1 Deltaproteobacteria bacterium
GGCCGGGCATCGTGCCGCGTGGCATCAAGGCGCTGCGCCGATTGCGCGCCGCCGCGCCCGTGCTCGTCGCGTGGGCCGCCGCAAGCGGAGCGCGCAGCGAGCCGTAGGCGAGCGAAGTCCATCAGGCTCGCGCTGGAAACTTGTACCACCTCTGAGGTTCCGAAATGCCCGTTCCGATTTCACAGATGGCGACCGTCGCAAGCTACGTGTTCAAGCAGAAGCTGCTCGGGCGCAAACGCTACCCGCTGGTGTTGATGCTCGAACCGCTCTACCGCTGCAACCTGTCGTGCGCCGGCTGCGGGAAGATCCAGTACCCGTCGAACATCCTGAAGTCGCAGCTCAGCTACGAAGAGTGCATGCAGGCGGTCGACGAGTGCCCGTCGCCGATGGTGAGCCTGCCGGGCGGCGAACCGCTGATGCATCCCGAGATCGACCGCATCGTGGCGGGGCTCGTCGCGCGCAAGAAGTACATCTACCTGTGCACCAACGCGCTGCTGCTCGAGGAGAAGCTCCAGCTCTTCACGCCGTCGAAGTACCTGAGCTTCAGCGTGCACCTCGACGGACTCGCAGCCGAGCACGACGCCTCGGTGTGCCGGGGCGGCACCTACGCGAAGGCGGTTCGAGCGATCGAGAAGGCGCTGGCGCGCGGTTTCCGCGTCACCACCAACACGACGCTCTTCCAGGGCGCCGATCCGGAACGGACCGCCGACTTCTTCGACACCGCGATGAGGCTCGGGATCGAGGGCATGATGGTGTCGCCGGGCTACTCGTATGCCGCGGCGCCCGACCAGGAACACTTCCTTGCCCGCGAAGCGACGCGCGAGTTCTTCCGCCGCGTGTTCCGCTCGCCGGAGCGGCGCAAGAACTGGCGTTTCAACCAGTCGCCGCTCTTCCTCGAGTTCCTGGTCGGCACGCGCGAGCACGACTGCACGCCGTGGGGCATGCCGAGTCGCGGCGTCTTCGGCTGGCAGAAGCCCTGCTACCTGCTGCAGGAAGGCTACGCCAGCTCGTACCAGCAACTGCTCGACGACACGGACTGGGATCGCTTCGGTCCGAAGAGCGGCAATCCGCAGTGCCAGAACTGCATGGTTCACAGCGGCTTCGAGGCGAGCGCCGTCGAAGAGGGCTTCTCGTCGTGGCGCGGCTTCCTCGCGATGGCGCGCGCGGCGATCTTCGGTCCGCGCGTCCCTGCGCCGAGCGGTGCAGACGCAGTGGCTGCGCCGCCGCCGGCGCCCGAGGAGCTGCTTCCCCCGCCTGGCTCGTCGCTCGACGCGACGCCCGAATCGCTGCGCGCCGCCTTCCGCTACCGCGGTGACGTGACGCTCGTGCTCGACGACGGCACCCACCTCGAAGGCTTCGTCGCCGACGCGCGCGAGAGCGAAGTCACCTTCTGGCCGAAGGGCAGCGCGGTGCCCGAGCGCATCGGCACGGCGCGCGTACGCCACGTCGTGTTCAGCGGGCGCGACTGGGTGGAGCGGGGCCGCGAGGTCGCCGAGGCCGGCCGCAGGCGCGTCGCCGCGGCGGAGCGCGCCTAGCGGCTGGCGTCACGCGGAGGTGCGGGCGCCGACGCGTCGCGGTCGCGGATCCAGCCGGCCAGCGCGTCCACCCACGCCGGGTGCGCGTTCACGCACGGGACCAGCACCAGTTCTTCGCCGCCGAGCGCCAGCCATTGCTCGCGGGCGCGGATGCCGATCTCCTCGAGTGTTTCGAGACAATCCGCGACGAACGACGGGCAGAGCACCGCCAGCCGGCGGAAACCGCGCTCACGGAGTCGCGGGAGGAGTTCATCGGTGTAGGGCTGGATCCACGGCGTGCGGCCGAGGCGCGACTGGAACGACAGCGTCCAGTGTTCGCTGCCGAGCCCCAGCGCCTTCGCGAGCGCGCGGGCGGTGGCGGTGCACTGCGCGCGGTAGCAGAAGCGGTTCGCCGGGCCGATTGCGTCGCAGCACGACTCGGAGGCGAGGCAGTGCGCGCCCGAGCGGTCGCTCTTGCGGATCTGGCGCTCGGGCAGGCCGTGGAACGAGATCAGCACGTGGTCGGGCAGCTGCTCTTCGGGCAGCTCGCGCGCGACGGCCGCCAGCGCGGCGATGAAACCGGGCTCCGTGTAGAACGAGGGAAGTACGTCGAGCGGTGGGACGTTCCAGCGTTCGGCGGCGGCGCAGTACACCGCTTCGAGCGCGGAGCCGGTGCTGGCGCTCGCATACTGCGGGAAGAGCGGCACGACGGTGATGCGCTCTACATCCGCGTCGGCGAGTCGCGCGATGGCCGAGTCGATCGCGGGTACGCCGTAGCGCATCGCGAGTTCCACGACCCAGTCGTCGCCGAGCGACTTGCGGAGTGCGTCGCGCAGCGCGAGGCCGTTCACGATCAGCGGCGAGCCCTCGGGCGTCCAGACCTTCTCATAGGCCGCGGCCGAGCGGCGCGGGCGGAAGGGCAGGATCACGAGGTTCAAGAGCAGCGAGCGGCCGAGCGCCGACATGTCGAGTACGCGCGGGTCGCCGAGGAACTCGCGGAGGTACCGGCGCACCGCGCGCGGCGTCGGGGCATCGGGCGACCCCAGGTTCACGAGCAGCACGCCGCGTCGCGCGCTCACCCCGTCACTTCCGCCGCCGATCTGCCGCTGCCCCACCGCCACACGCGCCAGCATAGCGACGGAGGAGAAAGCGGAGAAAGGGGACGGTCCTGGAGCGTGACGGGCTGAGGAGTTTGGGGACAGGCTTCGCCGCAGGTGTGTCCCCGAACTCCTCGACCAGTCCACGAGCAGGACCGTCCCCTTTCTCATCCCCCTTTCTCACGGCGCCCATGACAACTCAGAGCGGGACGCCGAGGTGGGCGAGGTCGTGGCGGATGCGGTCGATGTCGGCGTCGCGGGCGGGGACGTCGTGGTCGCGGAGGTGGCGGGCGGCGACGGCGACGGCCTGGCCTTCGAGCATGCACGGGCCGATCACGCGCACCGACGCGAACGCCATCGGGTCGGCCGAAAGGCAGCGTCCGGCGACCAGCAGGTTGCGCACGCCGCGCGGCACCAGGCAGCGGTAGGGGATCGTGTACCAGGTGCCGGGTTCGAGGAAGCGCCACAGGGTTTCGCCGCCGGCGACGTGCTTCTCGATCGGCCAGGTTGCGCGGCCGATGCCGTCTTCGAAGTGGCGGCAGCCGAGGACGTCGTTCTCCGCCAGCGAGTATTCTCCGACCACCTTGTGCGTCTCGCGCACGCCGAGTCGAAACGCGCTGTCGGCGACGAAGGCATCGGCGAAGCCCGGCACGCGACGCCGCAGGAAATCCGCGAGTCGCACCACCTGGCGGCGCCCTTCGAGCTCCGCCCAGGTCAGCTCTTCCGCGTCGCTTCCGTCCACGGGACGACCGTCCAGCGCGATCCGCGAGAGTGCGACCAGCACTTCGCCCGGCCGCCCGCTCGGGAACAGGTTGCCGCCCTTGCGCGGCAGCCCCTCGCTCTCGAAGTGATCGGCCAGCAGTCGGGGGAGGTCGCCCAACGCTCCGAGCGCGACCGGGAGGTCGACGTGCTGCATCGTGAACATCGTCGAGGGGTACTGGATCGCGTCTCCAACATGTGTCGCGCAGCCGGCGAGGCGCGACAGTTCCGCGTCGCCAGTGGCGTCGACATAGACCCGCGCGCGCAGCGCGAGACGACCTGCGCGCGTCGCCACGGCGATGCCGCGGATCTCGCCATCCTCGACGACCGCGTGCGTTGCCTTCGCGTGCAGCCAGAGCCGCAGCTTCGACTCCGCCGCGACGCGCTCTTCGAGCAGCAGCTTCACGCCCCACGGCACGTAGGGAAGGGCGGCCGTCTCGCGGAACGCGATCGGCCCATAGGCGTGGCCGCGCGCCTTCAGCGTCTCGGCGACTTCGAGCGGAAAGCCGCCCACGTTCGAAACGATCGAACCGTCGCGCTCCTGCCGATGGAAGCCGCAATAGGTGCCGACCGCGCCGCCCGTGCTCATCCCACCGAGGAACGGCATCTCCTCGACGAGCGCCACGCGCAGTCCGAGTTGCGCGCCGACCACCGCTGCGGCGACACCCGCGGAACCGCCGCCGACGACGGCGAGGTCGACCTCGCACGCGACGTCGAGTTCCTCGGCGGGAACACGCAGGCGGCTCGTCATGAGGGCTTGCGGCGCAGGCCACCGAACCAGAAGGACAGCCCGAGATAGAGCGCGGGGTAGGCGAGCGTGGCTTCGGCGAGATGCCAGGGCGCGGTGGCATCGCGCGCGACCACCGCGATCGAAGCGCCGATCACCCACGCAATTCCGAGTACCGCCATCGCCGTCTTCCCGGCCGGCATCTTGCTCGGGTAGAGGTACTTGAGCGGCACGAAGACGCCGATCGCGAGCGCGACGACGACGAGCGTCGCGGTGAGTTCGGACACGTCGAGCAGCCAGATGTAGAGCGCCACGATGTTCCAGTACGACGGGAAGCCGAGGAAGAAGTCGTCCTCGGTCTTGGCCTCCTCCTGGGAGAATCCATAGGCGCTCGCCAGGATCGGTGCGGCGGCGACCGCCGGGTGGAGGTAGCCGGCCGCGACCAGGAACACGACCGGCACGATCACGTAGTTGAGATAGTCGACCATGTCGTCGAGGCGGCGACCGTCGATGGCGGGCAGCACCTCGCGCACCCGCGCCGCGCGCGCGAGCGTTCCGTCGGCCGAATCGATTGCGAGCGCCACCAGCATCAGGATCGCTGCCTGCTCCCAGTTGCCCGCGCCGATTGCCAGCAGCGCGATCGCACCCACCACCGCTCCGCTCGCGGTGAAGGCGTGCACGCCCCACGCGAGACCGCGGCGGCGCGCTTCGTCGCGCGAGCGGCCGCGATCCGCGTCACCGCGTGAGTGAGCCTCGCTGCCGGCGCTCGGATTGCGCGTCGCTCGATCCGGTTCGCCCATCACGTTCCTCTCGCTCAGCTGATCACGGAGCATAGTCGAGGGCAGCTCATGATGTCGCCGCTCGCCGTTGGCTCGCTACGCGGGAGCAGAGCATGATGTCGCCGCTCGCCGATGGCTCGCTACGCGGGATCGGAGCATGATTTCGCGGTTCGATCGCGGCGACCTGTTCCAGCAGCAGCCAGCGGCTATGCTGCGACACCGAGCGCGGGGGACTGCATGGCCGGCAATCGCTACATCGACTACATGCGCCAGGGCGACGAGACCTTGCTGACGACCAAGGTCGACGCCGTTCTCAATTGGGGCCGCAAGTATTCGATGTTCCTGTATCCGTTCGTCACGGCGTGCTGCGGCATGGAGTTCATGTCGGTCGCCGGCCCGCGTTACGACCTCGACCGCTTCGGCTGCGCACTGCCGCGCTTCTCGCCGCGCCAGTCCGACCTGCTGATGGTGGTCGGCACGATTTCGCACCGGCAGGCGCCCGTTCTGAAGAAGGTCTACGACCAGATGGCCGAGCCGAAGTGGGTGATCGCGTTCGGCGCCTGCACCTGCTCGGGTGGTCCTTACAACAACTACGCCACGCTCCAGGGCATCGACACCATCATCCCCGTCGACGTCTACATCCCCGGCTGCCCGCCGCGTCCGGAAGCCGTGCTCGATGGTCTGATGAAGTTGCAGGATCGCGTGCAAGCCGAACGCGTGTCGAGCGACGGCCGGCACCGCGAGACCGCCGACCTGCGAGTGTCGGTGGTGCAGAAGCCGGTCGCCTAGCCGAGAACGGGCTCGAGCGTGTGGGCTCCGCAACCGATCCGAGCCGCCGATCGAAGCCGAGTCGGGAAGGGAGAGACGCGGTGACTACGGGCACCCGAGCGGGCGGACGCTTCGATCTCGCGGTCGTCGGATCCGGCCCGGGCGGCTACGTGGCCGCGATCCGCGCCGCGCAGCTCGGGCAGCGCGTGGCGGTGATCGAGGAAGATCGCGTCGGCGGGGTGTGCCTGAATTGGGGCTGCATCCCGTCGAAGGCGCTGCTGTCGGGCGCCGAACTGGTCGACTCGCTGCGCAATCACGGGGAGACCTTCGGCATCGTCGCGGGCGAACTGCGCCTCGACTACGGCAAGGTCGTCGACCACAGTCGCAAGACCGCCGACCGCCTCTGCAAGGGCGTGCAATCGCTGCTCAAGAAGAACGCGATCACGCTGGTGCATGGGCGCGGCCGTCTCATCGGACCGACCAGCGTCGCCGTGACCGGGCAGGACGAGGGCGTCGTCGAAGCGGCGAACGTGCTGCTCGCGACCGGCTCCACGGAATGGGTGCCGCCCGGCGTCACGGTCGACGGCACGCGCGTGCTGACCTCGCGCGAGGCGCTGGTCTCGAAAACGCTGCCGGCGCGCATCGTGATCATCGGCGCCGGCGCCGTCGGCCTCGAGTTCGCGTATGTCTACGCGATGTACGGCTCGCAGGTGACGGTGATCGAGATGGCGGCGCAGGCGCTGCCCGGCGCAGACCGGGAAGTCGCGCAGGTCGTCGAGCGCGAGTTCCGCCGCAACAAGATCGAGATTCGCACCGCTACGCGTTTCGAGGAGTTGAAGGCTCTGGCGAACGGCGTGCGCGTCACGGTACGCAAGGGCGACGAGAGCGAAGTGCTCGAGGCCGACCAGGTGCTGGTGGCGATCGGGCGGCGACCGCTCTCCGGCGATCTCGGTCTCGAAGCCGCGGGCGTTGCGACCGACGCCAAGGGCTTCGTGACGGTGGACGCGCGCTTCGCCTCCAACGTCGCCACGGTGCGGGCGATCGGCGATCTCTCGGGTGCGCCGCTGCTGGCGCACAAGGCGAGCGAGGAAGGAATTGCCGCGGTCGAGTTCCTGGCGGGCGTCGAGCGCCCCGCGATCGACCACCACAAGATTCCCGCCTGCATCTACTGCCAGCCGCAGGTCGCCTGGATCGGCTACACCGAGGACGAGGCGCGCGCGAACTTCGGCGAGGTGCGCGTCGGCAAGTTCCCGTTCACGGCGCTCGGCAAGGCCGTCGCGGCGGCGCACACTGCCGGCTTCGCCAAGTTGATCGCCGAGCCGCGCTTCGGCGAGATCGTCGGTGCGCACATCGTCGGCTACGGCGCGACCGAGATGATCGCCGAGCTGACGCTCGGCATGACTCTCGAGGCGACCACGGCCGAGATTGCCGGCACCGCGCACGCGCATCCGACGCTTTCCGAGGCGATCATGGAAGCCGCGCTGGCAGCCGAAGGTCGCGGCATCAACTTCTAGGCGAGGGAAGAGACTCGATGGCGATCACGGTGGAGCTTCCCGCGCTCGGCGAGAGCGTCGTCGAGGGCACGATCACGAAGTGGTTCGTGAAGGAAGGCGACCGCGTCGAGCGCGACCAGCCGCTCGTCGAAGTCAGCACCGACAAGGTCGACGCCGAGATCCCGGCGCCCGAAGCGGGTGTGATCGAGCGGATCCTCGCGCCGGAGGGCGAGACGGTTCCGGTCGGCGCCGCGCTCGTGACGATCTCGACCGGCGGCGCTGCCGCCGCGGCCCCGAAGCCGGTCGCCGCGAAACAGGCCGAGCCGAAGCTCGCAAAGCCCGTCGAGCCGAAGCAGGCCGAGGTCGCGGCGGCGCCGGCGCGCCGCGCGACGCCGGTTGCAAAGCGCGCCGCCGCGGAAGCCGGCGTCGATCTGCGCGACGTCGAAGCGACGGGCGTCGGCGGTCGCGTGACGAAGGGCGACGTCGCGCGCGGCGTCGCGGCGACCGCCGCCCCTGCGGCGCCGCGACCGCTGGGAGCGCCCGCGCCGATCCACCGCGTCGCACTTCCGGGTGCCGGCAATCAGCCGCCCTATCTCTCGTACCAGGTGCAGGAGGGCGATCGCGTCATTCCGATGACGCCGCTGCGCAAGATCGTCGCCGAGCACATGGTGCTCTCGAAGCAGATCTCGCCGCACGTCGGCGCCGTCGCAGAAGTCGACATGCAGGGCGTCGTGCGCGCGCGCGACGCCCACAAGAAGGCGTTCCAGGCGCAGCACGGCTTCAGTCTCACGTTCCTGCCGTTCATCGTGCACGCGGCGGTGCGCGCGCTGCGGGAGTTCCCGCGCCTCAACGCTTCGGTGCTCGAAGACGCGATCGTCGAGAAGCGTGCGATCCACATCGGCGTCGCGGTCGAGACCGAGAAGGGGCTCGTGGTGCCGGTGGTGCGCGACGCCGACCGCCTCTCGCTCGCCGGCCTCGCCGCGGCGATCGAGGATCTCTCGGCGCGCGCGCGGACCAAGAAGCTATCGCCCGACGACCTGCGCGGCGGCACGTTCACCGTCTCGAACCCCGGCCGGCACGGGAATCTCTACGGCTTCGCGATCATCAACCAGCCCCAGGTCGGCATCCTCCGCATGGGCGAGATCGTGAAGCGCCCCGTCGTGCGCACGACCGACGGGGAAGACGCCATCGTGATCCGCCCGATCATGCACCTCGCGCTGTCCTACGATCACCGCGCCGTCGACGGCGCGCCGGCGAACGCGTTCCTGCACCACGTGCGGGAACTGCTCGAGGGCGGCGATTTCGAGTCGTAGGCGGCCCCGTCCCGCGGCGTCTCGCCGATGCGCAGGGGCTCCGCTAGCCTGCGCGCCGCATGGGGGCACGCGTCGTCACGGTCAAGCGCCACGAGAATCTCGGCCTGGCCGAGCGCACCTATCTGCCGGCGATCTTGAAGGGCCTCGCGACGACGAGCCGCCACTTCTTCCACAACCTCGGCGGCTGGCTCTCCGGAAAGCGCACCGCCTTCGTCGTGCAGTATCCCGAGGAGCGCGTCGACTTTCCCGATGCGTTCCGCGGCATGCCGGTGCTCGTCGCGCTCGACGACGGACTGCCCAAGTGCGTCGCCTGCGGGCTTTGCGAGTTCGCGTGCCCCACCGACTGCATCACGATCATTCCGGGCGAATTGCCCGCGCGCGGCATCGAGCGCTACCCGGAGGCGTTCCAGATCGACATGTCGCGCTGCATGTTCTGTGGCCTCTGCGAAGAGGCCTGCCCCGAGGAGGCAATCGTGATGAGCCGCGAAATCGAGCTGGCCAGCTACGACCGCGACTCGATGTTGTACCAGAAGGCCGAGCTGCTGGTCCCCGCGAACTTGTTGAAGCGCCGACTCGAATTCATCCGCGCCGAGTACGACCGCCAGCCCGCGCCGCGTTCGCGGAACGCCGAGTGATGGACGCCGCGCAGGGCCGCGTGCTGGAGGATTTCGGTTCGGCGGCGCTGCGCCGCTTGCTCGACGCCTTCCCGGGCGACGTGCTGGCGACGCACGCGGAGCGCGGCGACGCGACCGCCGTGGTCGATGCGGCGCGCAACGTCGAAGTGCTGCGCTTCCTGCGCGACACCGCCGGCCTCGGCTTCGACATGCTCATCGACCTGACGGTCGTCGACTACGCCGGCTACCCGGATCGCGACGGGCCGCGCTTCGAAGTCGTCTACCAGCTGCTCTCGAGCCAGCACATGCACCGCGTGCGCGTGAAGGCGGGCGTGCCCGAGATGCCGTGTCAGATCGATTCGTGCGTCGCGGTCTGGCCTGCTGCGAACTGGATGGAGCGAGAGGCCTTCGATCTCTACGGCGTGCGCTTCCGCAATCATCCGGATCTGCGCCGCATCCTGCTCTACGAGGAGTTCGAGGGCCACCCGCTGCGCAAGGACTACCCGAAGGAGCGGCGCCAGCCGCTCGTCGGCCCGAGGAACTGAGACCGGATGACCAGAGGGTTCTGCTGATGGTTCACGCCCGCACGCGCGAAAGCGACTTCGACCGGGATCTGCACGCCGAACACCAGGTCCTCAACATGGGGCCGTCGCACCCGGCGACGCACGGCACCGTCAAGTTCCTGATCGAACTCGACGGCGAGACGATCGTCGATCTCGACATCCAGGTCGGCTACCTGCACCGCGGCTTCGAGAAGGAATGCGAGAGCGGCACCTGGTACCAGGCGATCCCGTACACCGATCGCCTCAACTACAACTCGGCGATCCTCGCGAACGTCGGCTACTGCCTCGCCGTCGAGAAGCTGCTCGACCTCGAAACGCCCGAGCGCTGCCAGTGGCTGCGCACGATGGCCAGCGAGCTTTCGCGGCTCGGCGATCACCTGACACGCTGCGGCGCAGCCTGTCTCGAGCTGTCAGCGATGACGCCGTTCCTGTACGGCATCGAGGCGCGCGAGCTCACCTGGGATCTGATCGAGATCCTGTGCGGCGCGCGCGTCACGTCGAACTACGTGCGCATCGGCGGCGTGAAGCACGAGATGCCGCCGTCGTTCCCGGGCGTGTGCCGCGCGAACATCGCGAAGATCCGCACGCTGCTCCGGGACTACGAGAACGTCGTCACGCAAAACCGGCTCTTCGTCGATCGCCTGCGCGGCACGGGCATGCTCCCGAAGCAGACGCTGCTCGAGTACGCCGTCACGGGCCCCCTGCTGCGCGCCGCCGGTGTGCCGATGGACCTGCGCAAGGATCAGCCCTATCTCAAGTACGCCGAACTCGACTTCGACGTCCCGATCGGCGAAGTCGG
>JAGSPS010000087.1 GCA_018262315.1 Deltaproteobacteria bacterium
CTCCGCATCGACGCGAACATCCGCTACGACGACCGCGACAACAACACGCCGCGCGACGTCTACCAGTACGTCTCGGGCGACGCGCTGAGTCAGCAGGGCATCAACTCCGACCGCGCACGCCTGAATCTGCCGAACTCGTACCAACTCGTGGAGGGCCGCTTCGAGGCGGGCTACGAGATCTTCGAGCGCACGGAACTCTCGTTCGCCTACAAGCGCCAGGAGATCGAGCGCACCTACACGGAAGTCGATCACATCGGAGAGAACACCTACGAGGGGGCACTGCACAGTCGCCCGCTCTCGTGGCTGCAGATGCGCGTAGAGGGCGGCATTGCCGACCGCAACGGCTCCGAATACATGTACCAGTCGCCGCTGTTCCAGGGCTTCACGCCCGGCTACATCGGCAGCATCAAACCGCCCGCCCCGCTGTACGAGAACAACCCGCTGCTGCGCAAGAACGTCTACGCGGACCGCGAGCGCAGCCGCGTGCTCGGTCGCGTCGACCTGATGCCCCTCGATTCGTTCTCGATCGGTCTCGACGCCAGTTGGGTGACAGACGATTACGACCACTCGACGCTCGGGCTCACGCGGCGCGAGACGCTCAGCTCGACGGTGGATCTGTCCTGGTCGCCGATCGAGATCCTCACGACCTACGCCTGGTTCACCTACGACAATCTCCAGTCTGATCTGGACGGCCGGACCTTCGGGAACGTCGCAGAGGCGTTCAATCCGGAGCGAGACTGGTACGAGCGCGATGAGGACCACGTCTATACGGCCGGCGTCGGCGCCGAGTTGCACCTGCTCGACGATCAGTTGCGGCTGCGCGCCGATTACGTGTACTCGATGGCCGACACGGCGGTGCGCGTCCGCACCGGGCCGGCGCTCGCGCAGACGTCGCAGAACTTCCCGGACCTCGAGAGTCGGCTGCACGATTTCAACGTGAGCGCCGAGTATCAGTTGCGCGAGAACATCGCGGTGCGTCTGTCCTATCTGCTCGAAGACTTGAAGACGGGGGACTGGGCGATCGACGGCGTCGCGCCCAATACGATCGCCAACGTGCTCGGGCTCGGCGAAGACTCCCCGCACTACCGCAACCATCTCGTCGGCTTCGCTGTCCGCTACGAATTCCGCTGAGCGAGGGCCGGGACGCGAGCACGCCGGCGCCGACGAGGCGGAATGCTCCGTCTTGCCGCGCTGCTCCGGCTCGCGTTGGCCGGCGTTCGCGCGCGCGTGCGCATGCCGTTCGGTGCGGGCTAAGTTGATCGGCCCAGGGAGGTTCCCATGCGCACCGAGCGCTTCGCTGCGTTCGCTCGCGAGTCGATTCGCCAGAAGCGGCAGCGCGAGCAGACGAGCCCGGAGAGAGTGACGAAGAACCCGCGGCGGTCGGCCGAGTCCACCCGTGTGCTCGTGACTGCCGGAGGCCAGTGAGCCCGGAGCATACAGGGCCGCCGCGTGCAGCCGGCGATCGCTCCGCTTGGTTCGCTCTCGACACCGACGTCGTGCTGCAACGGCTCGGTTCGACGGCGGCGGGCCTGAGCAGCGCCGAGGCCGCCGCGCGCCTGGCGCGACATGGCGCCAACACGCTGCCGCGCGCGCGTGGCGACGGGGCCGTCGAGCTGCTCTGGCGGCAGATCGACAGCCCGCTGATCTGGGTGTTGATCGCGTCGGGCGCCATCGCGATGGCGGTCGACCCGACCGACGGCGTCGCCAACGGCATGGTGATTCTCGCCGTCGTGCTGCTCAACACGCTGATCGGCTTCGTCCAGGAATGGAAGGCCGGCCGCGCGATCGAGGCGCTCGCGCAGTGGGTGCCCGAGAACGTCGCCGTGTTGCGCGATGGCAGGCGGCAGGAGATCCCAGTGGCGGCGCTCGTACCTGGCGATGTCGTGAGGCTCGCGAGCGGAGACCGCGTGCCCGCTGATCTGCGTCTGCTGCACGCCCGCAATCTACACGCGGACGAGGCGGCGCTCACGGGCGAGAGCGTGCCCGCGCACAAGTTCGTCGATCCGGTCGCGGCCGACGCGGCCGTGGGCGACCGCTGCTGCCTGCTTTTCGGCGGCACGCTGGTGACGGCGGGCTCCGGCACGGCGGTGGTGGTCGAGACCGGCGCCACCACGGAACTCGGTCGCATCTCGCAGATGCTCGAGTCGGCGACCAGCCTCGAGACGCCGCTCACGCGCGCGCTCGCCGAGATCGGCCGCACCATCACGATCGCGATCGTCGTGGTGGCGGCGGCGATGCTCGCGGTCGGCACGGCCCGTGCGATGACCGCCGTTGGTCTCGGCTTCGTCACTGCGCTGCGCGAAACGGCGATCTTCGCGATCGCGCTGGCGGTGGGCGCGATTCCCGAGGGTCTGCCCGCGATCGTCACGATCGCGCTCGCGATCGGCGTGCAGCGCATGGCGTCGCGGCGCGCCGTGGTGCGCAAGCTGCCGGCCGTCGAGACGCTCGGTTCCACCACGGTGATCTGTTCCGACAAGACCGGCACGCTGACCCGCAACGAGATGACGGTGCAAGCGCTCTGGACGCCGGCCAGCGGCGTCTACACGGTGAGCGGTGTCGGCTACCAGCCCGAAGGCCAGATCCACCGCAACGGGATTCCGTTCACTCCGCTGCCGCCCGACGTGCACGAGCTGCTGCTCTGCGGCGCACTCTGCAACGACGCGTCGATCACCTGCGAAGCGGGCGAGTGGAAGATCGTCGGCGACCCCACCGAGGGCGCGCTCGTGGTGGCGGCCGTGAAGCTGGGGATCGCCGTCGAAGAGGTGCGCCAGCACTTCGTGCGCACCGACGCGCTTCCCTTCGAGAGCGAGAACCAGTTCATGGCGACGCTGCACCGGCCGGCGGCAGCGGCGCTCGGCGCGGCGACCCCGCACGGCGGCGGCTCGATCGTGATGAAGGGAGCGCCCGAAGTGGTGCTCGCGCGTTGCAGCGCCGCCGCGGGCGCGTCGCTCGACGTGTCGGCGGCGGCGCGCGAGGTCGATCGGCTGGCAGCCCAGGGGATGCGCGTGCTCGCCGTCGCTGCGGGCGCGGTGCCACACGACCAGTCGAGCCTGGAGATGGAAGACGTTGCGAACGGCCTCACGCTGCTCGGTTTCGAGGGCATGATCGACCCCCCGCGTCCCGAGGCGATTCTTGCGGTCGAGCGCTGCCACGCCGCCGGCATCACCGTCAAGATGATCACCGGCGACCACCACGAGACGGCGGCGGCGATCGGCGCCCAGCTCGGCATCCTCCTGCGCGATCCACACGCGCTGCGCGTCGTCACCGGCAAGCAGCTCGCCGCGATGTCCGAAGCCGACCTGCAGCGCGTCGCCGTCCAGGCGAACGTCTTTGCGCGCGTGGCGCCCGAACACAAACTGGCGTTGGTGCGGGCGCTGCAGGCCCGCGGCGAAGTGGTGGCGATGACGGGCGACGGCGTCAACGACGCGCCCGCCCTGAAGCAGGCCAACATCGGCGTCGCGATGGGCATCACCGGCACCAGCGTCGCGAAGGACGCCGCCGCGATCGTGCTCACCGACGACAACTTCGCGTCGATCGCCGCGGCCGTCGAAGAGGGGCGGCGGGTCTACGACAACCTGATCAAGAGCCTCGCCTTCGTGCTGCCGACCAACCTCGGGCTCGCGATGATCCTGATGGTGGCGGTGGCGTTCTTCCCGTTCGCGGAGTTCGAGCGTCTCGTCAGCGGTGTTGCGCAGCCGGTGCGCGAGCTGCTGCTGCCGATGCTGCCGACGCAGATCCTGTGGATCAATCTCGTTGCGACCGTCGCACTCGCGCTGCCGCTGGCATTCGAGGTCCCGGAGCGCGACGTCATGGAACGTCCGCCGCGCAGCCCCTCGAGGCCGGTGCTCTCGCGCTTCGTGATCGTGCGCACCTTCATCGCGGCGACGCTGATGTGCGGTGGTGCGGTGGGTCTCTTCTACTGGGAGTACGCCGGCGGGCTCTCGCTCACCGGCAGGCCGGCGAACGGGGTGGTGTCCGCAGCGACCGCGCTGGCGGAGGCCCAGACGATGGCGGTGACGACCGTCATCGCGTTCCAGATCTTCTACATGCTGAACTGCCGCTCGCTGCGCGGCACGCTCGCCTCGGTGGGGTTCTTTTCGAACTGGACGGTGTTCCTCGGGATCGGAGCGCTGGTCGCGCTCCAGGCGCTGTTCATCTACAGCCCGATCCTGAACGAGATCTTCGGCTCGGCGCCGCTTGCGCCGCTCGATGTGCTGTGGGCCACGCTCGTGGGCGCGATCATCCTGCCGGTGATCAGCATCGAGAAGTGGGATCGCAACCGCCGCCTGGCGCGCCGGAACGGACGGCGCGGCGAGGCTGCCTGACCCAGGAAAGGCCGTTGAGCCTGGAGCCGATGGCGCGTCCCGCCGTGTCTGCTCTGGATCGTTGCTGCGAGGCGCGGGGGGGGGGGGGGGGGGGGGGGGGGGGGGGTTGGCAGGCCGCCTGCGGATTGTTTCGTCCGAGTCCCCCGCCCGCGCTGGGCTTCCCGTCTTCAGCAGCAGATGTTTCGGATCGAATTGCAAGTAGCGGGGGCGGGGCGTTCGGCCAGAACAATCCGCAGGCGGCCTCGAATTCTCGACGCGAAGCTGCGACGGCCCGTCCGCCGAGGACGTTCTGGACGAACGTCACGCCCCCGCGCCTCACGCATCGGCTTCCGAGAGGCGGGATCTCTCTTGGGCTCGGGGCAGCGTCACTCGTACATGGGCAGCCGATCGCGCAGGCGCAGCCAGCCCTTGCCGATGCGGTAGATCACCCAGATCGAGACGGTCACGAAGATTCCGATCGAGATCGGGATGAACACCAGCGTGAAGACCAGCAGACCCGCGAGCAGCATCCAGCCGATCGAGAACCAGAAGGTCCGAATCTGCCAGCGATAGTGCGACTCCGCCCAGGTGCCCCGCGCATCGCCGCGCTTCACGTAGTTGAGGATCACCGCGACGATCGACGGGATCGAGCCGACGAAGGATCCCACCACGGTCGCCGTGCCGACGATGCCGACCACGATTGCGAAGGCGTGCAGCGCGTAGACGAGATTGGCGATGGTGAGAACGGAAGGGAGCGGCTCGCGGGGACTCGTCTCGACGGCGGCCATGAGGATTCTCTCCTTGGTGGCGGTTGCAGCATACCCGGGAAACTGCGATCGGGATCCCGTCGCGCGCGAGCGTCGTGCGACGGCTCAGCGGGGGCGCGAGCGAGGTGCGCGCGGCATCTGACGGCGCCCGGACGGCCGCGCGTCGCGTGCGCGCAGCGGCGCCCGATAGGTCTCGCTGAGCCACGCGCCGAGCTTTGCGAGGTCGCGGCGCAGCGAAGCGGGCGCGAGCGCCTGCACGTGCTCGCCCCAGTGCTGCACCCACGCGCCCACTTCGTAGGAGGCGTGACAGGTGAAGCTCAGCTCGACGCCGCCGTCCGCGATCTCGCGCAGCTCCTGGCTCGGATGCCAGATGCGTTCGCGGATGTAGGGGGCGATCGCCGCGTCGAAGCGCAGCCGATAGGAGGTCGGCGCGCCGCCGACGAAGATGCCGAAGGCGGCGTGCTCGAAGGCGTTCGGGTCGAAGCCCGCGGGCGGCTTCGCCTGCTTCGCGAGGACGCGCAGGCGGCGCAGGCGCTGCAGGTTCAACAGGATCTGGGAGCCGTGTTTCGGCACGTGACAGACGAGGTAGAGGCTGCCGTCCCAGGCGAAGACCTTGAGCGGCAACACTTCGTAGCTCTTGTCGCTCGCGGCGCCCGGTGCGCGGTAGGTGACGCGGCACAGCCGCTGCCCGGCGATCGCCTCGACGAGCGGCCACAGCACTTCGGGCGCAGACTGCCGGTACGCGCGCCGCTCGTGCGGGAAGAAACACGCCTCGATCGCAGCGAGCTGCTCGCGGCCCGCCGCGCCGATCGCCGCTTCGATCTTGGTGCCGAGGTCTTCGAGATCGGCGAAGACGCGCGAGGTGTTCCTCATCGGCGCGCCCGGCTCCATCGCGACGCGCAGCGCCAGGTAGTGACTCGCGTCGAGCAGCGAGGAGAGCTTCGCGAGCTTGCCCGTGAGGTCGATGCGGTAGCGCAGCCGTGCGCCGTCGCGTTCGGCGATCAGCGTGAAGCCCGCCGCCTCGAGCGCCGCGAGGTCGCGGCGGACGGTGCGGGTCGTCGTGCCGTGGCTCTCGGCCAGCTCGTAGACGTCGAGGCCGCCGAGCCGGTCGAGATCGCGCAGGATCTGGAGCAGCCGGACCAGCTGTTCGTTGCGCCCCTTTGCCGTCGTTCGCCGGGACTTCATGCCTGCCGTTCAGCCCGTTCTCGATTGCTCGAGCGTCGAGTCGATGTAGCGCATCAGCACTTCGCGCAGTCGATTCATGTCGATGTCCTTCGCCGTGACGCGGGTGCCCTGGCCGCCGTAGAGCGCGCCGCTCCGCGGGATCGGCTGGTCGGGGGCCTGCGCGTAGGCGACGGCGGCGGCGAGGTCGCTGCCGAAGCGCTCCGCCACGCCGGCCTGTGTCTGCGGACCCGTCACGCACATGTGGATCGCGCTCGGGTACTGCTGACCATTGAAGCGCCAGCCGCGCTGCTTCATGAAATCGTTGACGTGGTAGATGTCGAAGGCGTCCGAGGTGAACGAGAAGCAGAAGGTGGGGCTTCCCATCAGCCGCAGCGCGGGTTGCTTGCGCACCGCGGCCTGCATCGCGAAGGCCGTCTCGAAGACCTTGCGCGCCTTGTCGAGGTAGCCCTGGCGGCCGAGCGCCACCATCACCGCCCAGGTCGCGGCGATCAGTCCGCCCGAACGAGAACCGCCGATCCCCGGCGAGACGTACATGCCGCCCTTCCAGTCCGGGCGCACAAAGTAGAGGTAGCGGCGCAGCGGCTTGTCGCGGAACAGCAGCACCGAGGTGCCTTTGGGCCCGTAACCGTACTTGTGTGTATCTGCCGAGATCGTGGTGACGCCGGGATGCCGGAAGTCGAAGGGCGGGATGTCGTAACCGAGCTGCTCGCCCCACGGCAGGATGAAGCCGCCGAGGCAGCCGTCCACGTGCAGGCCGATGCCGTGCTCGACCGCGAGATCCGAGAGCGCGCCGATCGGGTCGATGGTTCCGTACGGGTAGTTTCCCGCCGATCCCACCAGCAACACCGTATTGCGATTGATCTGCTTGCGCACGAAGTCGACGTCGACGAGCGTGGTCTTCGGGTCGACCGGTGCCGGGATCACCTTCACGCCGAAATAGTGGGCGCCCTTGCCGAAGGCCACGTGCGCCGTCTCGGGGAGGATCATCTCCGGCGCCTCGATGCCCTTCTCGGCGCGGCCCCACTCGCGGTGGGTGTAGATCGCCGCGAGGATGCTCTCGGTGCCGCCCGACCCGATCACGCCGCAGGGCTCGAGGCCGCGTGCGCGCGCCGCCTCGCCGTGCAGCATGTCGAGCGTCATCGCGATGATCTCGGACTCGAAGCGCGTCTGGCTCGGGCACATGTCGCGTTGGAGCGCGTTCACGTACGAGAAGCGGCCAAAGGCTTCGGCGCTGAGGTCGTAGACGGCGCGATCGCCGCAGTAGATCGTTCCCGAGCAGCGGCCGTCGGCCCAGACGCCGTCCTCCGCACGCGCGATCGCCTCGAGCTCGCGGACCACGGCGTCGGCGCCGAGTCCCTGTTCGTCGAAGCCGAAGCGCGGGCCCGATCCACTCGATTGGGTGTCAGCCATCGTTTCCTCCCGAGGGTCCGCTGAAGACGGGCCCGAGCCGTTCGTGGGCCAGGACGAAGCGCCCGGCCAGGTCGTCGTAGCGATCGCGGTACTCCGCGCGCGGCTCATAGCGCCGGCGCAGGGCGAGCCGGTTGCCGGCCGTCGCGAGGTCGAGGAGTCCGAGCCGGTGGAAGGCCAGCAGCGCGGCGCCGCGGCAGTTGGTGAGCGTCGGATCGGCGAGCTGGCGCACGGGGCGGTTGCAGACGTCGGCCAGCACTTGTGCCCAGGCATCCGAGCGCGCGCCGCCGGCGGCGAAGACGAGTTCATCGTGGCGACGCCCGGTCAGCGCTTCGACGTGGGGCAGCATCCAGCGCAGCTGGAACGCGACGCCTTCGAGCGTCGCGCGGACCAGGTGGGCGCGCGTGGTGGCGAGGCTCAGGTTGAGGAAGCCGGCGCGTGCCGTGAGATCGCCGGCGGGCGCCCACGCACCCGCGAGCCAGGGCAGGAAGAGCACCCCGCCGGCTCCGGGCTCGGTGGCCTCCACGACGGCGTCGAGCGCGGCGAAGGCGTCTTCGCGGCGGTGATCGCCGAGCTCGTCACGCACGCAGAGCAATCCCTCGAGCACGAACTCCAGCGCTTTGCCCGCGAGGCCGCCCTCGGCCATCAGCACGTGCCGGTCCGGAATCGGCGCCGGCTGCGTCAGCAGGAAGTGGCCGAGATCGGCGCGCATCGTGTCGACCAGCGTCGTCGGCACCAGCGTCGTGCCGATCGACACACCGAGGCGATCGCCCACGTGGCTCGCCGTTCCAAACGTCAGGGCTTGCGTGTCGTTGATCGCCGAGAAGACGCGGATGCCGCGCGGCAGGCCCCACGCTGCGGCGTGTTCCGGCAGCAGCTCGCCTACTACGTCGTCGGGCGCCACCAACTCCGGGAGCTTCGCGCGATCGACGCCCGACGCCTCGATGATCTCGTCGCACCAGCCGCCTGCGCTGCCGCGCCGGTTGTCGGTCAGCAGCAGCGGGAACGCCGTGCAGACGTTGGCGGTGACGCGACCGCTGAGGCGCGCGGTCAGGTAGTCCATCGGCTCGACGTAGGCGTGGGCCTTCGCGTGGATCTCGGGGCGTTCGGTCTGGAACCAGAGCCAGTGCGCCAGCGAATCGCTCCCGTTGCCGGCTGACGGCATGCCGTGTTGCTCGAGCCAGAGCTTCCAGAGTTCCGGGTGGCGGCCGGTGAGTTCGCGCGTCACGGGCCCGCCGCGCGTATCGAGGTACAACAGCAGCGGTCCGACCGGGTGCCCCACGGTATCGACCGGCACCAGCGACGAGTATTGGCTGCCGCACAGGATCGCCGCGACCCGCGTGCGCGCGTCGGGCGCCGCCGCCAGCGCGCGCAGGATCGAGCGCCCGAGCGCAGTCCAGATCTCCTCGGGGTCTTCCTCCGCGCCGCCGTCCGGCAGCAGCCGCATCGCCACCGCTTCGGTGGCCGAGCCGAACGCGCGCCCCGCGGCGTCCACCAACGCGACGCGGACTCCGCTGCTGCCGAGGTCGATGGCGAGGACCAGCGGGGAGTGGGAGGAGGGGGGCGCGCTCACGGAGGCGGGAAGATCGAACGGGTGGGAGAGAGAGTCAAGCTGGCCGGAAAGCTCGCGGCTGTTGCAGACGTCTCGAAGGGGCAGCGCTGGGCGACGCAGCAGATCGACCAGGCGTACGCGATGCTGTTGTCGTCACACTTCCAGGGATTCTGTCGCGATCTTCACTCCGAATCGGTGGACGCCCTAGTTGCGCCTGCACTTCTGCGGCGAACGCTCCGGGCGGAGGTGCGGAGATTGCCCCCGAGGCGCTTATGCTCTCGCTCGTCGTCGCCGTTCCGTCCTTTCGCGTTTGCTGGCAGCGCGCCGGCGGCGTCGCCTCCGCGGAACTCGCGTCCCCGCGTTCACCAGCGCCGCAGCGCGCGAGAGAGGCTACCGTGCGGGCGCCGACGAAGGAGACAGCGAGATGTCGCAGACCAACGACGAGATGCGCCGCGAACTCGAACGGCTGAAGGCGGAGAACGAGGCGCTCAAGGCGAAGGAGCGCCGCGGCACGCGGCTCCAGGTGAGCGAGAAGGGAGGAGTCTCGCTCTACGGGATCCGCCGCTTCCCGGTGACGTTCTACAAGGAAGAGTGGGATCGCATCCTCGGCATGACGGCAGAGATCCGCGCCTTCATCGCGGAGAACGAAGGGAAGCTGAAGAAGCCGCGCGGGGCGGAGTAGGCGCGCGTCAGCGCGCCGCGCCGCGCGGTCTCTGCCGGCGCGCCCGCATCAGCGCCGCGAGCGCCGCGAGCGCCGCAGCCGCCGAGCCGGCCGGCTCCGGCACCCGCATGAACTTCGTCACGAGACCCTGGGTGTCGGCGGCCCCGGTCGTCGCGTCCACACTGCCGCCGGTGAGACCCGCCGAGTACATGCGGCCGACCGGGTCGGCGTCGAGGTTCACCGCATCGAAGATCGGAGAGCCGCCGGATGTGTACGGCTGCACGAACACGTCGAGCAGCAGATTGCCGCCGGTGTACGCGAAGGGCTGGTCGAACCAGATCTCGATGTCGAAGTCGAGCGGGCCGCCACCGGGTCCGCTCGCCGCGCTCGCGAGCGGGAGCGGGCCGGACGCCATGAGCGTGTAGACGGCGCCTATGTTGAGCGCGAACTCCGTGGCCAGGTTCTCTCCCTGTGCGGTGGTGCCGAGGAAGATGTCGACGTCGGGGATCTCGTACGCGAAGCTCGGCTGCGCAGGGCCGGCTCCGTTGGGCCGGAATGCGATTCCGTAGATCGGGAACGGACCGGGCGGAATGTCGTCGTCGAGATACACCTGCTGGTAGCGCGCATTGCCGCCACCGATGCTGAACGGGATGGCGTTGTTGGAGTCGCCTTCGACCGCCTCGCTCGCGCTCGGCAAGACGAACGCGTCCAGCGCGTGGGCAAGCGGCGCCAGCAGAAGCGAGATCAAGACCACTGCGATTCGGACCTTCATGGATTGGCTCCCAGGATCAGCAATTGTGAGCGAACGATAGACTGATCGCGTTCCGCCGTCGATCGGGGACCGCCCCCGGCAGCCGCATCATTCTCCGCTACCGGGGACCGGCTCGCGCAGCCGCTCCGACGCCGGCGCAGTAGCGGACCACGGCCGGGATGGCGTCGGCGACTTCCGCGGCGATCTTCGCGAACCCGCACGATGGCGCGAGCCACAGCACGTCGATTCAGCGGAACGGCTCGCGCGGATCGAGCCGTCGCCGAAGTGGCGCCCCTCGATCTCCACCGACGGAAAGAAGACTGGGATCGCACTCGACGCCATCGGGTGTTCGTTCGACGCGGATGCGCGTGCGCTCGACGCTGAAGCGCCCGCGCTGCCAGAGCGGCACGTCGGAGCGCGCGTCCACGAAGAAGACACCGTTCGCTGTATAGAGGTTCTTGGCCGGGATCGCGAACGCGCGCAACACGCCCGAGTCGCCCCGCAGCAGACCGAAGTCGAGCAAACCCCGCAGCACGCGCACCTGGTAGGCCCCGCGCGCGCCGCCGCCCGCGAACACGAGCGCGGTCCGGATCCGCGCGGCGCCGGGGTCCCGCGGCTCGGACGCCGTCCTCCGCGCGCCCCGGGCGGCTCGCACGCGAGCGCGCGCTGCAGGATCGCGGTGGCGAAGCTCGCGCACTCGGCCACGGCGCGCCCTCCTCGCCGGGGAGCGTCAGAGCGCCCGCAATCGGTCCCGCAATCGCCGCCGGTCCGTCGTGTCGGTTGGCGCCATTTCCCTCAAAGGACGGCAGCCTGCACGAAGGGCCGAGCGAGCCGAGAGCCGGCGCGAGACCAATACCCGCCATGGGTTGGAGCACCCACTGGGAAGCGGGCGATCGCTCAGACTTCGGCGCGCACCGTGTTCAGCGGAGTGCAATTCTGCTATTCCTCGGGCCCGCGATACCGCGACGGCACGGCGCTGCGCGGGTGTCAGCGCTCACTCGAGGAGGATCCGTCGAATGCGCTCCCTTTCCAGTGCACTGCTCCTGGCCGCCGGCCTCGTCCTGGTCGGTTCCGTTGCGACCTGGGCGCAAGCACCCCATTCGGTCAACTACGACTTTCACGAGCCGAACGACCTCAAGGCGTACGAGCCGCCGGGTCCGGGTCCGGGCACGGATGGCACCGGCAATCAACTGCCGGCGATACAAGCCGGCCTCGGCCGTCCGCTCGGCATCTACCCGCCGCGGGTTCTCGACCAGGCCCTGCTGAACGACCCCGACACCGTCAAGTGGCCGACGCTCGACAAGTCGGAGTGGGAGAAGCTCAAGGGCAACTACCAGATCGTTCCCCGCCGCAAGTAGGCCGACCTCGACGCGCGCGTATCGCCGGCAGCTCTAGCGCTGGCGCGAAGCTACGCGCCGCTCTCGTTGCCGGATTCGGCGAGGCCGCTGTCGAACCATCGGCCGCGCCGTACGCGGACCGCCTCCGAGGGCGATGGACGGAGGACTCGCCATGCCCGCAGCCTTCGCGCGCCTCGCTTGCGCCGCAGCCGGGCTTGCGGCGTTCGGGATTCCCGCCGCTGCGGACGCGGAGACCTTCGTGTCGATCGTCGCGGTGCAGACGGCAGCGGGATGGTTCCTCGAGACCGATCTCGACGGCTCGCCGGGAACGATCCCCGACGCGACGCTCACACCGCCCGGCGGGTCCCCGCTCACACTCACCTGCGAGTTCGCCGGCGGGGAGGACCGATGCTTCCGGACCGATCCGCCCGCGGATGGGGTGGGCTTCGGGAGCCTGGCGGCCCTGCTCGCGATCTATCCCGCCGGGTCGTATCTGCTCTCGCTCGATGGCGGTGCGCTCACCGCGCAGCTCGATTTTGCGCCCGCGGAGCCGGATGGGAGCGTGGCCGTGATGTTGCCGGCAAATGGCGCCGTCGGCGTGAGTCCGACACCCAGCATCGCGTTCACGAACGACTGCGACACGTGCGGCTTCCTGTTCTTCGAGATCGAGGGCTTCGACGCGACCGACGGCATCTCGCTCGAGACGACGCGGATCGGCCCGCCGCCGTTTCCGGCCACCGGCACGGTCGATTACGCCGAGCTGAGTTCGCTCGGGGGACCCAAACCGGCTGCGCTGCCCGACGGCAGCTACCGGCTCGCCGCCGGTGCGGGGCGCGGCTCGCTCACGGACGAGACCTTCCAGGAGGGGGGCGGCTTTCAATACGGGACGGGCGCCGAGCGAAGGACCACGACGGGCTTCACGGTGCCCGAGCCGGCGGGCGGTCTCGCGTCGGCAGCCATGCTGGGCGCGTTCGGGGCCTGCGCGCGCTGGCGCCACGTCCACGGCCGCGCGGATCGGCCGCTTCCCGACCCGCCCTGCTAACGAGGGTCGAGGCGGATTGCGACGTGGCGGCGTCCGGCGCCGCTCAGGGCACGCAAGAGCTGCTCGGACCAGCCGTACTTCGCGAGCGTGAGTTCGTCGATGCGCGCGACGGTCGCCGCGTCCTCGACGACGGCGGCGCCGAAGGCGCGAGTCGCCCCGCCGCGTTCGAGGTCGACTGCCGGGTTCGCGCGCACGCGCGGCAGCCACGAGGAGTTGTCGGCGCCCGTGCGGAGCCAGGCGGCGCCCGCGTCGTCCACCACCCACACGCGCGTCGGGTGGTCGCCGGCCGCGTCGCGTGTGTGCACCACGACCACCTCGACGCGCTCCGCCATCGCGACATAGAGCAAGCCCAGCGCGCCGCCGAGCACGACGAGCGAAATGCCGAGCCACTTGAGGATCTTCACGTGGTTCCTCCCTGGTGCGCGCGCGCCATGGTGACAGAACTCGAGCCGCGGATGCGAGTCGCAGGCTCGGCTGCGGCCCTCCCTGGAGATTCACAGGCCAGCGTCTACGGCAAGCGGAGCCCCGCGTGCGGCGCTTGCCCGATCTCCGCAGCGCCGCTATTCCCGCAAGCGTCCGGCGGCTCGCTGGCGCGACGGAGTTGCCGGACAGCGCGTGGCGTCTGCGCTCGCGCAGTTTGCTCGACGTCGCACTCTCCCGCCCCTTCCACACATCGGAGACACGCATGGTCGGTTACGTCACGCTCGGAACGAACGACATCGCCGCCGCGGCGAAGTTCTACGACGCCCTGCTCGGCACGCTCGGCGCGAAGCGCCTGATGGATTCCGAGCGATTCATCGCGTGGGGTCCGAGCCCGGGCGCGACGATGCTCGCGATCATCAAGCCCTTCGACAAGCAGCCGGCGACTCCGGGCAACGGCGTGATGGTGGCGCTCCAGGTCGAGAGCAAGGCCAAGGTCGATGCGCTCTACCAGAAGGCGCTCGCGCTCGGTGCTCGGGACGAGGGCGCGGCCGGCCCGCGTGGCCCCGGTTTCTACGCCGGCTACTTCCGCGACCCCGACGGCAACAAGCTGAACGCGTTCTTCATGGGATGACGCCGCAGTGATCTGAGAGCTGCGCCGATCGCGCGGACGAGCGTGAGGGTCTCGCGTGGGAGACGGCGGGGATTTCGGCGACTGGTCCGCGGACGCGGACGATCTTCCGTGCTTCGACCTGCGCGGCGAGGCCGTCACGGGCGATGTATGGCACCAGGTCGGGAACGACCGCATCACCGCCACGGCGCACGCGGACGGCGCGACGACGCTGTACTGGGCGGAGGAAGGCCTCGTCCGCGTCGGGCGCTCGATGCGACTCGGCGCGCCGGCGGCGCTCGCCGCGCGTTTTGGTTGCGGCTACGCGAGCTGGCGTCACCGGGCCGGCGCGCTGACCGTCGAACGCCGAGTCTGGGCGCCGTTCGGAGAGGTACCGGCGCTGCGCATCGACGTCGCGCTCGAGGGAGTGTTGCCCGCGGCGTGGGCCGAGGCCTGGCACTTCGCGCCCTATCCGTTCCTGCCGGGCGGGCTGATGTCGCGGCGGGTCCCCGCGCCGCGCAACGCCACGGGGGGCGAACGCGTCCTGTGGCACGCGATGCTCACCGCGAGCAGCGCCTCGCGCGCGCTCACCGAGACGTTGCGCCGCGCGCTCGGCTGGCGCCTGCGCCTGCGCGGTCGCTTCGATCCCAAGCTGTGCGCGATCGTCCTCACGCCGTCGGCGCCGCGAGGCGACGCGAGCAAGCGGAGCATCTTCCCGCGACTCCCACCGGTGGTCTTCGTCGCAGCGCTCGGAGGCGGCG
>JAGSPS010000313.1 GCA_018262315.1 Deltaproteobacteria bacterium
ATTGGCGCGCGCTGCTGCGCTGCCGCGGGCGCCAGCGCGTCGGCCTCGGGCTGCGCTTCGGCAGCGGCGACGACGCCTTCGACGCCGAGATCGCCGCGATCGGCGACGACGGCGAGGTCGTGCTGGCGCTGGCGCCGGAGGTGTCGCCGTATCGCGCCGGCGAAGCGCCGCTGCCGCCCTACATCCGGCGCGATGCGCCGCAGTCCGCCGATCTCGAGCGCTACCAGACGGTGTTCGCGCGGGTACCCGGCGCCGTCGCGGCGCCCACGGCCGGCCTGCATCTGGGCGACGCGCTGCTGCGTACGCTCGCCGATGCGGGCGTCGAGCGCGCCGAGGTCGTGTTGCACGTCGGTCCGGGCACCTTCCGCCCGCTGCGCGACAGCGACCTGGCGGCCGGACGGCTCCACAGCGAGCACTACGAGCTGCCCGCTGCGACCGCGGCGGCGATCGCGCGCACGCGCGCCCGCGGCGGTCGGGTCGCGGCCGTCGGCACCACCACCACGCGCGTGCTCGAGAGCTGCGCGACCGCCGAGCGCGGCGTACGCGCCGGATGCGGCGAGACGGACCTCTTCCTGCGACCGGGCAGCGCATTCCGGGTGGTCGACGCGCTGCTCACCAACTTCCACCTGCCGCGCTCATCGCTGCTGCTGCTGGTCGCCGCCTTCGCGGGACGCGAGACGCTCCTCGACGCCTACGCCGAAGCGGTGAAACTCGAATACCGCTTCTACTCGTACGGCGACGCGATGTGGATCCAGTGAGCCAAGTCCTGCGTGCCGGCTTCGGGTTCGCGATCCACGCGCGCAGCGGCGCGGCGCGCGCGGGGACGCTGACCACGCCCCACGGCGCGGTGCCGACCCCTGCCTTCATGCCGGTCGCCACCTGCGGCGCGGTGCGCGGCGTCGAGGCCGCGACGCTGCGCGAGATCGGGGCCCGCATCCTGCTCGCCAACACCTATCACCTGCACGAGCGGCCGGGCGAGGAGGTCGTCGCGAGCCTCGGCGGACTCCACGGCTTCAGCGGCTGGCGCGGGCCGTGGCTCACCGACAGCGGCGGCTTCCAGGTGACGTCGCTCTCGGATCGCGCCGTCGTGACCGAGGAAGGCGTCGAGTTTGCTTCGGCGCGCGATGGCGCGCGCCGCCAGCTGACGCCCGAACGCGCCGTCGCGATCCAGGAAGCGCTCGGCGCGGACATCGCGATGGCGCTCGACGAGTGCCGGCCGCTCGCCTGGCTCGGCACCGATCCCGGCGATCCCGAATCGCGCCGACGCACCGAAGCGACGCTCGATCGCACGCTGCGCTGGGCCGCGCGCTGCCTGGGCGCGCGCCGGCGCCCCGACCAGGCGCTGTTCGGGATCGTGCAGGGAGGCGTGTTTCCCGCGCTGCGCCGGCGCAGCGCCGAAGCGACGGCCGCCCTCGGCTTCGACGGTTATGCGCACGGCGGACTCGGCCTCGGCGAAGCGATGGCGCACCGCGAGGAACTGGTCGGCGCCGCGAACGAGATGCTGCCCGACACGAGACCGCGCTATCTGATGGGACTCGGGCGACCGCAGGACCTGGTCGCCGCGATCGGAGCGGGCATCGACCTCTTCGACTGCGTGCTGCCCACGCGCAACGGCCGGCACGGCGTCCTCTTCACGTCGCAGGGCGTGCTGCGCATCCGCAACGCGCGCTTCCGGTCCGACTCCGGTCCCATCGACCCCGCCTGCGACTGTCCGGCCTGCCGCGATCACAGCCGCGGCTATCTCCGCCACCTGGTCCAGGAGAACGAAATCCTCGGGGCGAGGCTGGCTTCGATCCACAACCTCCGGTTCTACCTGCGGCTTCTGGAGCAGGCACGCGCCGCGATCGAGGCGGGGACCTTCGCCGGGTTCGCGGCAGGCGTCTGCGAAGCAGCCGAGCGCACCGCATGAGCGGGTTGCCCCGCTAAAGCCGCGCGCCAGCGGCGCCGATTGCACGGCGGACCGATTCCGAAGGGGGAGGCGTGTCGCAGCCGGACTCGCTCGATTCGAAATTGTTCGGCGCCTTCCGCTGGCGCTTCGCCGTCGCGGCCGTAGCGGTGCTCGGCGCCGCGAGTGGCGGCGCGATCGCGATCACGTACGCGAGCCGCAATCCGGCGCTCGCCGTCGCTTTCGCGGCGGCCACAGCGCTGCTCGGCGCGCTCGGACTCCTGCTCCTGGTGCAGCGCGCGCTCGCCCCGCTCGACGAGGCGCTCCACACGCTCGCGCGACTCGCCGAGGGCGACGTCGCCGCGCGCGCCGACACCGGACGGATGGGCAACCTCGCGCCGGTGGGTGCGCTCGCCAACCGCATCGCAGAATCGTTCGGCGGGGTCGCCAGCCGCCTCGGCGAAACCAGCGAGCGGATGACGCAGCTGCCCGAGCGCTTCCAGCACGGGATTGCGCAGATCGAGCAGGCATCGGACGCGCAGGAGGCGGCGGTCGAGGAGACGGCGTCGCTGATGGCGGACATCAACTCGTCGATCCGCGGCATCAACCGCGAGGTCGAGAGTCTGTCGACCGTCACCGAGGAGGCGTCGTCGTCGATCCTGGAGATGGGATCCTCGATCGACGAAGTGGCGCGCTCGGTGGGCGAGCTGCACGGCTCGGTGGACTCTTCCACCGCGTCGATCCACGAGGTCAGCGCCAGCATGCGGCAGATCTCCGAGAGCGCCGACGCCGTCGAGGCCATGGCGGAGGAGTCGGCCGCGGCGATCACACAGATGGATCGCGCGATCCAGCAGGTGGGCGAGCACGTGCGCGAGGCGGCGGTGCTGACCGACCGCGTCAGCCAGGAAGCCGAGGACGGATCCTCGGCGGTCTCCGCGACGATCGAGGGCATCGAGACGATTCGCTCGCTCACGCGCGATGCGCGCGACGTGCTCGAAAAGCTCGCCGAGCGGATCGGCGAGATCGGCGAGATCCTCACCGTGATCGGCGGCATCAACGAAGAGACGAATCTGCTGTCGCTGAACGCCGCGATCATCGCCGCCCAGGCCGGCGAGCAGGGCAAGGCGTTCGCGGTGGTGGCGAACCACGTGAAGACGCTCGCGCAGCGCACCAAGGGCGCCACGCAGGAGATCGGACGCCTGATCAATGCGGTGCAGGACGAGTCGCGCAACGCCGTCCAGGCGATGGGCAGCGGCATCGAGGCCGTCGAGACCGGCGTCGAGCGCTCGCGCCGCGCCGGTTCCGCGCTCTCGGCCATCCGCACCTCGGCGCATGACGCGAGCGAGCGCGTCGCCGAGATCTCACGCGCAGCCACCGAGCAGACGCGCAACTCGGCGCACGTCGCCGAGGCTGCGCAGCGCACGTCCGCGATGGTGCAGCAGATGTCGGGCGCGCTCGGCGAGCAGCGCCGTGCGGGCGAGAACCTGTTGCGCAACGCCGAAGCGGCGCTCGAACTCTGCCGCCAGGTGCACCGCTCCACCGAGGAGCAGCGCCAGAGCGGTCGCTTCGTGCGCGACAACATCGCGTCGATCACGGAGATGATCCGCGCCTTCCAGGAGAACACCGCCGCGCACGGACGCGCGAGCGAGCAGGTCTCGACCACGGCGTCGCATATCCTCGACGTGAACCGCAAGACCACGGCGTGTCTGCCGGCTCTGCACACGCTGGTCGAGGAGCTGAGCCGCGAAGCGACGGCACTCGCCGAGACGCTCAGCTTCGTACAGCGGAGCTGACGCAGGAACTTCGCCCGGCTCCGCCGCACCTGTGCTGGATCGTTGCTGCGAGGCGCGCGGGCGGTGGACTCGTCCGAAACGTCCTCGGCGGATGGGGATTTGCAGCTTCGCAGCGAGCGCGGGCAACCGCCTGCGGATTGTTTCGGCCGAGTCCCCCGCCCGCGCTTGGCTTTCCGTCTTTCGTTCTTGAACGGAAGTCCTAGAACGATTGCAAGTAGCGGGGGCGGGGCGTTCGGCCAGAACAATCCGCAGGCGGTCTGGAAGCCCCAAAGCGAAGC
>JAGSPS010000314.1 GCA_018262315.1 Deltaproteobacteria bacterium
ACCGGCGGTCTCGGTCTGCGCCCGGAGCTGATCGACGGCGACAAACACAACGGCGAGCTGCACCCGCTGGGCGTGACGCTGCTCGGCGGTCGCGTCCTGGAGATCGCGATGGTGGCGCCGAGCGGAGACGAGGACGACGAGCCGAAGACGGTGCGGCAGACCGTATCGGCCGAACGGCTGTCGCGGGTCGTGTCGCTGCTCGAGGAGACGTCCGCGCGCAACGCATTGCTCGACCCGCTCGCCGAGCAGGGCGCCAACGCGCGCCGCGACTTCTTCTTCGAGCGCGCGCGCCTCGGCGTCGCCGACACGCCCGACACGCGCCCGACTGCGGAGTCGACCTACGCCTTCGTCGCGATGCGCGAGAAGTACAACATGGTGCGCAGCCGCGAGTCGATCCTGCCGGTCGAGATCGTGATCTCGGGATCGCTGCCCGACCTGGGACTCGGCGCGTTCCCGCGGCTGCGGACGCCGAAGCAGACCCCGGACGCGGTGCTCTTCAAGTAGCGGCGGTTGGTGGGAAGCTGACGCGCTCACGCCTTCCAGAGCGTCCAGCAGCCGATCGCGATGAAGCCGACTCCCGCCACCCAGTGCAGCGCGCGCGGGCTCACCTGCTGGGAAACGAGCGAACCCGCGAGCACGCCGAGCGCCGAGGTCAGCACCAGCGCGGAAGCGGACGCCGCGAAGACGAGCCACTTCGGAGTCTCCGCGCCCGACGCGAAGAGCAGCGTCGCGAGCTGTGTCTTGTCGCCCAGCTCGGCGATGAACACCGAGCCGAAGATCGTGGCAAAGAGCTTCCAATCCATCGTTCCGCTCTCCCGTTCATGATTCCGGCTGCGAGTAGGCGAGGTCCAGCAGCTCGACCGGGTGCACGACGCGTGCGCGCAAGCCGCTGGCTTGGGCGCCGCTGCGGAGCTGCATCAGGCAGCCCGGGTTGCCGCTCGCGATCCAGTCGGGCTCCGCGGCCGCGAGCGCCTTCAGCTTGTGCGCGAGCACCGCGCGCGACATTTCGCGGTGCGTGAGGTTGTAGATGCCTGCGGCGCCGCAGCAGCTCGTCGGGTCGTCGTGCAGCACGAGCGTCACGCCGGGGATCTGCGCGAGCAGCCGCCTCGGTGCATCGCGCACGCCCTGAGCGTGTACGAGGTGGCAGGGGTCGTCGTAGCAAACCCGTCCCTCCACGCGGCCGGTGGGCGGACGAAGGCCGGCGTCATCGAGGAACTCGCACACGTCGCGCACCGCTGCGGCGAGGGGTTCCCCGAAGCCGGGCAGCGCGTAGCCGGCTTCGCGCATCGCGGCGCCGCAACCGGCGGAGTTCACGACCACCGCGTCGACGTTTGCGGCGCCGAACACGTCGATGTTGCGACGCGCGAGGTCGTTCGCGAGGCCGGGATCGCCGGCGTGCGCGTGCAGCGCGCCGCAACAGCCCTGCGCGGCGGGCACCACGACGTCGAAACCGTTGCGCGCGAGCACCCGCGCGGTCGCGGCGTTCACGTCTCCGAAAAACTCCGGCATCACGCAGCCGACGAAGAGGCCGACGCGACCGCGTCGCTCGCCCTGCGCCGGCACCAATTCGGGAAGAGCGCGCCGCGACCGTCGCGACGGAACCTGCGGCGCCAACTCGGAAAGCTCGCGCAGCGCGCGCGGCAGCAACGGTCGCGCGAGACGGTCGAGTCGCAGCCACTGCACGAGTGCGAGCAGATCGACGAGCGCGCGCAGGCGCCGCGGCTTCGGCACGAGTTCCCGGAGCGCGAAGCGCTCGATGCGGCTGGCGAAACCGCCGCGCAGTCCCGCTTGCTCGACCGCTGCGCGTGTCGCTTCGATGAGTCGCCCGAAGCCGACTCCCGATGGACACGCCGTCTCGCACGCGCGGCAATCGAGGCAGAGGTACGCCTCTTCGGCGACGCCCGCGTCGAGGGGCAGGCGTCCTTCGGCGACCGCGCGCAGCAGATAGATGCGCCCGCGCGGTGACGAGCTTTCACGACCCGTCTCGCGATAGGTCGGGCACACCGGCAGGCACAGGCCGCAGTGCACGCAATCGAGCATGCCCGGAACCAGATCGGCGAGCGGTCCCGCCGGTGTCGCGGGCGCGATCGCCGGCTCCGGCTCGCGCTGCGGCGCGGCCATCAAAGCCCTCCGACGAAGCGACCGGGATTCAGGATGCCCGCCGGATCGAAGCGCGCTTTCAGCGCGCGCGCGAGCCCCCACTCGTCGGTCGCCTGGCCATGGACGTCGCGTGCGACTTTCGCCCACTCCGGCGCCGCTTCGAGAACGACGTGGCCCGAGCCAGCGCGCGCTGCCGAACGCATCGCCAGCCACGCGCGTTCGACGCCGATGCCGTCTGCGGTGTTGTCGAGCGCAATGCGTGCGAAGACCAGGCCGCTGCCCGGGTAGACGAGCAAGGCGGCGCCCGCGACCGCCAGCTCCCGGAGCACGCGATCGAGCCGCGAGGGGAGAACGGATAGCCGGAAGCGCAATCCCGCCGGCCCGAAGTTCTCGCCCTGCAGGCTGCGCACGCGTTCGATCACACCGCGCGTCGCGTCGCCGGCGCCGAAATCAGCGGAGAGCCGGTCGCTGTCGCGCGCGACGGCGGCCTCGTCGCCGGCCATTTCGACGATCAGGAGCCAGCCGGTCCGAGGCGCATGACTCGACTCGACGACGAAACCGAAGTTCAGATCGACGAGCGCGCAGACGCGCGCAGTCGGGAGACGCGCTGCGGCGACGGCGCGCGCCATGGCGTCGCCGGTCTCGTCGAGCGCAGCGGCTACGACGCGCTCGCACTCGGCTCGCGGTCGCAGCCGCAGCCACGCAGCGCTGATCACGCCGAAGCTGCCGTGCGCGCCGATCTGCAATTTCATCAGGTCGTAGCCGGTGACGTTCTTCACGACACGTCCGCCGCAGCGCGTATGCACGCCATCGCCGAGTACGACGTCCATGCCGAGCACGAGATCGCGCGGCCGGCCGAAGCCGAGGTGGCGCGGTCCGATCGCCGCCGCCGCGAGCGTGCCGCCGAGCGTCGTGCGTGCACCCGGCGGATCGAAGGGCAGCGCCCAGCCCGCCGCGTCGACCGCTTCGCGAAGCTCGCTGAGCGGCGTTCCCGCGAACGCCCGCGCGACGCCCTCTTCGGCGTCGACTTCGACCACGCCGGAGAGTCGCTGTGTCGAGAGGACGACCTGCGCGCGCTGCGCGGGGTTGCCGAACGCGTCGCGCGTGCCACCGCCCCGCACGACTGCGCCGATCCCGCGCGCCGCGAGCGCCGCGATGCTGCGCGCCAGCGCGTCTTCAGCGCCGGGCGCGAGCGTCGCGTCGAGCTTTGCGCCAGCGATTTCGACGGGCGCGCGCGTCAGCCCCGCGTCGTCGCCGAGTGCCGTCTGCAGCGCGTCGAGGTCGTCCTGCGAGAGCGCCTTCACAGCGGAACCCGGTCGTAGTTGCGCGCCCTGGGATTCGCCTCGACGCAGTGGCGCGTGGTCGGAAAGATCTTGCCGGGATTGCAGACGCCATCGGGATCGAAGGCCCCGCGCAACCGGCACATCGCCTCGAGGTCGTCGTCGGAGTAGACGAGCTTCATGTACTCGCGCTTCTCGACGCCGATGCCGTGCTCGCCGCTGATCACGCCACCGGCGGCGACGCAGACCGCGAGGATCTCGTGGCCCGCGGCGATCACGTGTTCGAGTTCGCGCGCATCGCGACGGTCGAAGGAGATGTTCGGGTGCAGGTTTCCGTCGCCGGCGTGGAAGACGTTCGAGAGGCGCAAGCCGTGGGCGTCGGCGATCGCGCAGATGCGCTCGAGCACTTCGGGCAGCCGGGCGCGCGGCACCACGGCGTCGTGCACGTAGAGATCCGGGGCGAGGCGGCCCATCGCGCCGAACGCACCCTTGCGCGCGCGCCAGAAGCGCTTGCGCTCCGCCTCGTCCCGGGCGATCTCGATTGCCTGACAATGCTCGGCCTC
>JAGSPS010000315.1 GCA_018262315.1 Deltaproteobacteria bacterium
CGGCGAGCGTCGCAACCGTATGGACAGGTTCGACGCCGCCGTCCGCGAAGCTGCGCCATGCGTCGCCCTCGGCGCGGACCGGGTAGGCCACCGGATCGCCGGGCATCCAGCCATGCTCGCGCAGGAAGTTCGCGACACTGCCCACCGCGTCGGTCGGACTGCCGAGAAGATCGCGGCGGCCGTCACCGTCGAAGTCTACGGCGTAACGGCGCCAGCTTGACGGCATGAACTGCGGGATGCCGACCGCTCCCGCGTAGGACCCTTTCATCCCGAGCACATCGACGTCGTTCTCGCGCGCGAGCAGCAGGAAGCTTTCCAACTCGCCGCGAAAGAAATCGGCACGGCGCGGATAGTCGAAGGCAAGCGTCGCGAGGGCGTCGATGACGCGGTAGCCGCCTGTGTGGCGGCCATAGATCGTCTCCACGCCGATGATCGCGACGACGAACTCCTCGGGGACGCCGAACGTCTCGGCCGCGCGCTGCAGCGCTTCCTGGTGCTGCGCCCAGAACGCGACACCGCCTTCGATGCGCAGCGGATTGATGAAGCGTGATCGATAGACCGTCCACGAGCGCTGGCCCGACGGCAGCGGCGTCATCGCTTTCACGATCGAGGGCTGGAACTGCGCGCGCGCGAAGGCGCCTTCGAGTTTTCCCTGCGCAAAGCCGTGGCGCTCGACCATCTCGGCGATGAACGCGCGCACGTCGTCGCGTCCACCGTAGGTGCGAACGGGCACGCGCTTCGCCGCGAGCGCAGGCGGCGCTGCGAGCGCACCGAGCATGCCGAGGAAGGTCCGTCGTGTCGTCATACCCTGAATTCTCGCACCATGCGGGCGAGTCGCGCGAGCCCGTCAGGATCGCGCTGCGGGCCGTAGCGAAGATCGGCGTAGAGCTTGGCGACTCCGTCGACCATTCCTGCACGCGCCGGATGTGCCCGGCCGGCACGCTCGGCGAATTCCGTGGGGCCCTCGCTGGGTCGGCGCTCCGTTCCGGCACGTGCGAGCTTCGCGCAAAACGCGAGCCAGACCCGCTGCACGGGATCTTTCGAAAGGCGCCGACGCAGGACGAAGAGCGCGATCAGCGTCACGACTCCGCCGACTGCCCAGAAAAGCGTCGTCGCCATCTTCTGCCAGTCGGGCGACGGCATGCCGAGGAGATTCAGGAACTCGCGCTGGCGCTCGGGGTTGTAGCCGAGCACCCATTGGTTCCACCGGTTCGCGAGCGCCTCCCAGCTGAAGCGCAGCTGCCGCAGCCATGTCGCGTCGACGCGAACCAGGAGCGAAAGCGGCTCGGTGTCGGGAACTGCTGCCGCGAGGCCGGACTCGACGCGCACCGGCACGACCGCGGCGGTCGGATCGACACGCACCCAGCCGCGGGACGGAAGCCAGACTTCCGCCCAGGCGTGGGCGTCGGACTGCCGCACGACGACGAACTGGTCGACCGGATTCAGCTCGCCGCCCTGATAGCCGGTGACCACCCGGGCCGGCACGCCCGCCGCGCGCATCATGAACACGAAGGCGGACGAGAAGTGTTCGCAGAAACCGCTCTTCGTGACGAAGAGCAGCTCGTCCACGGAATTCGCGCCGAGCAGCGGCGGCGTGAGCGTATAGCGAAGGCCGGCGCTGCGGAAATAATCGAGCGCGCGCAGCATCACGTCGTCCTCGCGCTTTGCTTCGCGCCGCCAGCGCAGCGCGAGCTCCCGCGCACGCGGGTTGACCTCCGGCGGCAGCTGGCGCGCGTAGTCCAGCTCGGCGGGCGTCGCACCCGCGACGGCGCGATAGTCGAGGAACGAGTGCATCGTGTAGCGAACGCGGTTACGCACCGGTTGGCGCGACAGCAGCTGGTAGTCGGACGTGCCGTAGGCGTTCGGCGGCACCTGACCGGCGAGATCGAGCGCGAACAGCCACTGGCGGTTGTGCGGCTCGACGGTCATCTCGTACTGCACCGGGATGCCTTCGGGCTCGAACCGGTAGGACTGCGCGGAGGGCACGCGCCCCGCGCGCCAGGTTCGGCCGTCGAACTCCCAGAACACCGGGCCGCGCCAGTAAAGTCGCCCGCGGGGCGGCGGTTCCCCGTCGAACTTCGCGCGGAACGCGATCGCGTCCGACTGCGAGAGCGAGCTGATGTTGCCCGGCGTCATGGTGTCGGACAGCCCTGTCATGCCGGCGAACGCGTCCTGTGGCATGCCCCACAGGGGACCCTGCACTCGCGGGAACAGGATGAAGAGGATCAGCATCACCGGCAGCCCCTGCGCGAGCAGCACGCTCCCGGTCTTGAGGTTGTCCCGCACGCGCCGGCGCGGCGCGTTGAAGCCGACGAGCGCCGTCGTGAGCACCACCAGCGTCACCGTCATGAGTGCGCCGGTCAGGATGGTTTGGCTGTAGAAGAAGTTCGTGAGCGCGAGGAAATAGGCGAGCAGCACGACGACGGTCACGTCGCGAAGCGTGCGCATCTCCAGGAGCTTCAGCGCGAGGAAGATGACAAGCAGCGCCACGCCCGCGTCGCGCCCGAAAATGGTCTTGTAGTGAAGGTAGACCATGCCGAGCGTCGTGAACGCGAGCCCGAGGATCAGCCAGCGCCGCGGCAGGGCGATGCTCCGCTGCACGACCCACGCGCGCCATGCGAGGAGCCCCACGACGAGGAGTGCGATCCACCACGGCAGCCGCGGCAGATGCGGGGCCGCCGCGAGCGTCATGCCCAGGAAGAGCAGGTACAGGCTAGGGACGGGAAGGCGCGGCATCGAAAAGCGCGAGTCGGGTGAGGCAGGCGTCGCGGTGCGCGTCCCCGAACGCAGGCTCGAGGTCGACGCCGGGGAGGCGCAGCCCGTACGCGAAGCCCGCTTCTTCGGCGAGCAGGATCCAGCGCGCGAGGCGCGACAGCCGGGCCTCGACACCGAGCGTCGCCGGCAGATCGTTCCACTCGAGCCACAGTTCGGCGGCACCGCGCCCGGCGAAATGCTTGGTGAGCAGCAAGCCCTCGCGCTCGGCCGCTTTCCACGCGATATGGCGCGGCGAGTCGCCCGGCTGATACGGGCGCAAGCCCGCGAAGTCGTCGACGCCGCCGCCGGTGCTCGTGACTTCTCCCGAGTCGGGACGGACTTTCGCGAGCGGCAACTCCGAGTCGTCCGGGCGCGGATAGACGGCCACGCCCATCTGCGGGCGAACGTAGCTCCAGCAGCGGAACAGACCGACCGGGAAGCGCGTCTCCAGCGTGACGCGGCCCAGCTCCAGCCAGCCGCGCTTCGGCGCCGGGACGGCGAGCCGCGTGACCTCGGCGCGTGCCGCGGGCACGTCGATGTCGACCATCGTCGTGCCGTGTCGCGCCACGAGCGTGAAGCGGTCGAACCCGCTCGGGTTGTCGAGCACGATGTCGAAGGTGGCCGTACCGCCGGCGAACACCGGATCGACCCGGCCAGCGCGCACCGTCAAGTAGGCGAGGTTGCGATAGGTGTGCAGCATCGACACCAGGCCCATTCCGGCCAGCGCGAAGGTGAGCACATAGCCGAGGCCGAGGGAGTAGTTGATCGAGCCGATGAGCATCAGGCCGAGCGCGAGCGCGAACGCGAGCCCGTAGCCGGTCGGAAGCACGTAAACGCGCCGCTGTGTGAGGCGGATTGGCCCGGTCTCGGGCCCGCGGAGGCCGAAGACGAGGGCGACGAAGTCCGAGCGGGCGAAGAAGGTCTTGAGTACGGACTTGAGCACGGCGTTGTGAAGGGGAACCGCAGAAGCGCGAAGGACGCAAAGGGACGCAAAAAGGTGCTGTTCAGATCTCTACTCTCGGCGGTCTGGGCTCGGCGGAACGGGCCACCATCGCCGGCGAGAGCTCCTTCAGAAACGCTTTCCTTTGCGTCCCTTTGCGCCTTTCGCGCCTTTGCGGTTTCAGGAGTGACTGAAGTTCAAGGAATCGGCACCGCCTCGATCAGCGACGTCGCGACTTCG
>JAGSPS010000316.1 GCA_018262315.1 Deltaproteobacteria bacterium
TCGAGATTCAGCCGCACCACCGGCTCGGTGTTCGAGGCGCGCACGTTGAACCACCAGTCCGGGTAGCGGACCAGCAGCCCGTCGAGCTTCGAGATCTCCGCCTTGCCGGCGTGATCGGCTTCGAGAGCCGCGAGCAGCCCGGGCGTGTCGGCGACGCGCCGATTGATCTCGCCGCTAGCGGCATAGCGTTGCAGCGGTCGCACCAGCTCGGAGAGCGGCTTTCCCGTTTCGGCGAGCACGTCGAGCAGCGCGACGAACGCGGCCGTGCCGTCGTCGTGCACGAGCGTGGGGCTGAAGCGGAAGTAGAAGTGGCCGGACAGCTCACCGGCGAAGACGGCGCCGCTCTCGCGCATCTGCGCCTTGATGAACGCGTGTCCGACGCGACACATCTCGGGCGTACCACCCGCCTCGACGATCGCCTCGGCGGTCGCGCGGCTCGACCGCAGATCGTAGAGGATGAGACCGCTGCCGCCGTGGCGGCGGAGCTGCGAAGCGGCGAGCAGGCCGGTGATCAGGTCGGCGCTGATCGGCTCGCCGGTATCGTCGACGAACATCGCGCGGTCGCCGTCGCCGTCGAAGGCGACGCCGAGTTGCGCGCCACTGCGCTTCACGGCGGCGATCAGGTCGTCCAGGTTCTCGCGCTTCAGCGGGTCGGCTTCGTGATTCGGGAAGGTGCCGTCGGGCTCGAAGTAGAGGCGTTCGACTTCGAGCGGCAGCTCGGGCAACAACCGCTCGAGCCCCACCGAAGACATGCCGTTGCCGCAGTCGATTGCGACCCGAAGCCTCGGACAGCGGCCACCTGCCGAGAGTACGTGGCGCACGTAGCCGTCGCGCACGTCGGCGCTGCGCACGGAACCGCGCTGCGTTCGCGCAAGTCCATGCGCGGCAGACGCGAGCCGCTCGATCTCCTGCAAGCCCGAGTCGCCACCCACCGGAATGGCGTGCTCGCGGCAGATCTTGAGCCCGTTGTATTGCCCGGGATTGTGGGACGCGGTGATCATCACGCCGCCCGCGAGGGCCAGCTCTTCGACGGCGAAGTAGAGCATCGGCGTCGAGACCAGACCGAGATCGACGACCGAGACGCCTTCGTCGTTGATGCCGCGCAGCAGGGCATCGGCGAGTTCGGGCGAGCTGCGACGGGCGTCGCGACCCACTGCCAGCTCGGTGGCTGCCAACCAGCGCGCCACCGCCCGCCCGATCCGGTAGACGTCGTCGGCGCCCAGCTCGTCGGGGACCACTCCCCGAACGTCATAAGCCTTGAAGATCGACATGGCGGCGCAGTCTAGCCACGACGCCCGGACCCGCAGTCGCGGCTGGTTGACCCCGGCAGGTGCGAGGGGCACCCTTTCGTGGGCGTTTCGCTCAATGGGGAGAGACCACAGTGTTCGGCCTCGGAGCTACTGAACTCTTCATCATCCTGGCCATCGTGGTCGTGCTCTTCGGCGCGCGGCGACTTCCCGAGATCGGTTCCGGCCTCGGCAAGGCGATCAAGAACTTCAAGACCGGCATCTCGGGCAAGGACGAGATCGACGTGACGCCGAGCAAGCCCGATGAAGTCTCGGATCGCGGCGGCCCCCAGACCTAGTCTGCAGCTAGGGCGTCGGCGCTGCGGAGGCCGGAACGCGTGCGGGCCGCGTCTCCACCGTGAAGCGAGCAGCTTCGCGCGCAGTCGTCGCGAAGACGGCGTCGACGGGGATGCTTGCTCCCGGTGCGAGCATCTTCGCCGCCAGCTCTGACGCCGCTGCATCCGCCTCTTCTCGCAAGCGCACGGGATCTTCTTCGCGCAGCCGCTGCGCCGACAGGGCCGCGTACGGGGTCGCGTCCGCGGCGTCGATCGGTGCGCCCGTGCGATCCAGCAGCGACACAGTGATTGTCGCGGCTAGCGCGCGCGGTTCGTCACTCGGATTGCGCAGCTCGCCGGATACGACCCAGATCGGACCGGCCACCGCGTTCTCGATCTGCCGCGCGCGCACGGAACTCAACTCGAGAGCGCCGAGCGACACGACGCCCCGTTGCGGCGCTGCCGCCGGCGCCGCGGGCACGATGCTCGTCCAGGTCGCAAGCGCGACGAGAACCGCGACCGCAGACCACGCGCCGCCGCGCACCGCGGCAGAGAACTCGAAGTCTGCGACGACCGCGCGCGCTTCGGCGACGCGCTTCGCGGCAGCACCTTCCCGGACCGGCTCGCTCGGAACCTGCACGGGCGGCTTCGCCGCCGCGCGTTCGATCGGTTGCGGCGTCGGCACCGCGGGCGACGCCGGCGGCGAAGGATGCGGGAGCGGCGAAGCGAGCGCGGGGCTCGAGAGCAGGTCCCAACTCTCCGGGTCGCCGAGTTCGGCGAAGGAACTCTCGTCCGGGTCCGGGTTCGGAAGCGCAGGCGCTTCGCCGTTTGGCAGATCGAGCGACGCTCCGGTGTCGCCGAGCTGCATCTCGTCTTCGAAGCGCCAGTCACTCTCTTCCTCGAAGTCGCCGGCAGCGAGCTCCGCGGCAACCGAAGCGCGCGGGTCGAGAACCGACTTCACGGTGCGACCGTTCGGATCCTCCTCGAGATCCCAGGAGGGCGCGGGCGCCGGCATGCGCGCCTGCGTCACGGCTGCCTCAGCGAGCTGATGGACGACCTCCGCCGAGGGTGCGCCGCCCGGGTTCACGAAGAACGCGGCGAACAGCGGACGCGTGCGCCACCCGCCGGCAGTCGCTTCTCGTCCAGGCGGAAGCGCGTCTCGCAGCGCTCGCAGGTGAGGATCAATGACGCCTCGATGCGGTCCCTCGGCCCGTCGGACGAGGACGCGTTTGCTATAGGTGGCCTGGCTGTTCGCGCCGGGTTTGCGTCGCTTCTGCTCGGGCTGGCATCTGCCCAGGTTGGTTTCGGACGTGCTGGAGCGGGTCTTTAGCCGCAGTCTCTCCTGGTCCCGCAACGCGGGCCGCATCCCTGGAATCGAGTGCCCCTGATCCCGCTCCTCGATCGCCGGCTCATCGTCGTCACCGGCAAGGGGGGCACCGGCAAGACGACCGTCGCGGCGGCGCTCGCGCTCGCTGCCGCCACGGCGGGCCGCCGCGTGTTGGTCGCCGAGGTCGGACTCGACGAGCACGTACCCGCCCTGCTGGCGCCCGGCGCGAACCCCGTCGGCTACGAAGGTCGTGACCTGCGCAAGCATCTGCGCGCGATGCGCATCGACCCCTACGAGGCGCTCGCCGAGTACCTGGGACTCCAGATCGGGCTGCGCGGGTTGGCGCGACGCGTGTTGGGCAACCGCGCCTTTCGCCAGTTGATGGACGCCTCGCCAGGTTGGCGCGAGCTGATCACGCTCGGGAAGATCTGGCATCTCGAGCAGATGAAGGAAGCGGACGGGAAGCCGCGCTTCGACCTGATCGTGGTCGACGCGCCGGCCACCGGACACGGCCTCACCTTCCTGGATGTGCCGCGCGTGGTGGGATCGGCGGTGCGGGCGGGTCCGCTGCGTCGTCACGCCGGCTGGGTCGAGGAGATGATCCGCGACCCCCAACGCACGGTGCTGTTGCCCGTGGCGCTCGCGGAAGAGTTGCCGGTGCGCGAGACGGCGGAGTTGGTCGAGCGGTTGCGCGATCAGGTCGGCGTTGCCGTCGACCGCGTGGTGGTGAATGCGGTGACCGCCGCGCCCTTTCCACCCGGTCTCGATGATCTCGACGCGCGGCTCGCGGCCCTGCCCGGCGATCTCGTGCTACCCGGCACGCCGTCGCCGGCAACGCTGGCCGCGTGCGCAGCGCATCTGCGCGCACGTCACGAGTTGAACGCGCGCTGGATGCGCGTGCTCGCCGACACGACGAAGCTGGGACTCGTCGCGCTGCCGCGCATCGCGCGTGGCGTGCGCGGTCCCGATGAGCTGGCCCTGCTCGCGGACGCGCTCGTCGCACCGCCGCGGGAGCCGTCGGCGTGAGCGCGCCGCTGGATCCCGCCGCGCTGGTGCGCGATCGCCACATCATCGTGTGCGTCGGCACGGGCGGTGTCGGCAAGACCACGCTCGCCGCCAGCTTCGCCCTCGCGGGCGCGCGCCTCGGGCGCCGCACCGCCGTGCTGACGATCGACCCGGCGCGCCGCCTCGCCGACGCGCTCGGCATCGCCGAACTCGGCAACCAGCCGACCGATCTCCCGCGCGAGCGCCTCACCGCGCTGGGTGTGCCGCCCGAGGGGCGCCTCGCCGCGCTGATGCTCGACATGAAACGCACCTTCGACGAGTTGGTCGCGCGCTTCGCCGACTCCGAGGAAGCACGCCAGCACATCCTCGGCAACCGCATCTATCAACACATCTCCGATGCGCTCGCGGGCAGTGCCGAGTACTCGGCGATGGAAAAAGTCTTCGAGCTGTCGGAGCGCCGCGACTTCGACCTGATCGTCGTCGACACGCCCCCCTCGCAGCACGCGCTCGACTTCCTCGAAGCGCCGCGACGACTCGTCGAGTTCCTCGACAGCCGGCTCGTGCAACTGCTGCTGCACCCGGCCCTTGCCGCGGGACGTTTCGGCGTACGGCTCTTCCAGCGCGGCAGCGAGCGCGTGCTGCATCTGATCGAACGCGTTTCGGGCGTCTCGTTCCTGGAAGACATCTCCGAATTCCTGCTCGCTTTCGAGGGGATGTCCGAGGGGTTCCGGGAGCGCGCGCGCGAGGTGCAGGCCCGGCTCGTCGGACCCGACGCGGCGTTCGTGCTGGCGGCATCGCCGGCGAAACAAGCGACGCGCCATGCGCTGGAAATGCTCGCGCGGCTCAGCGCCGCGGAGGTGCCGCTGGCGGGCGTGGTGGTGAACCGCGTGCACACCTGGCCGGGCGGTGGACCGACACCGGACCGCGTCCCGACCGCAGATCGCGAGGACGAGGCGCGCCGCGCTCTCGCCGCTGCATTCGCGCATACCGAGGGATCGGGGTTCCCCGCCGACGAAGCCGCGCGCGCGGCGTTGGCCGTGGCGGATGGCTACGCTGCGTTGGTGCGTGCGGACGCGGAGTCGACGGCGGAACTCACGGGACGGGTCGCGAAGGCGGGCGGTTTCGTGCGGCGTGTACCCGAGCTGTCGGGCGACGTGCACGACCTCGAGGGTCTCGCGCGCGTAGCCGAGTGGGTTTTCCGGACCGGACCCGAGAACGGAGAGGACGCATGATGGAGCGAGACGACGCGCGCGGCGCCAGGATCGCGCCGCCGCCGCGCAGCGCGGAGGAGGCGCTGGCGTGCGCGCGCCAACACGGCCTCGCCGCACTTGCCGAGAGCGTGCTGGCGCTGCGCGCACTCCTGGACGCGGCGTCACTCGCGGCGACGGGTGCGCCCTCCGATGCGCACGCGTCCGTTTCGGGCGCGAGTGCGTGGCTCGACCAGATCGCCGAGCAGATGCAGGCTGGTGCGGAACATCGCGGAGCACCGTGGCTCGACGCGGTCGCGCGCGCCCTCGATGCGGAAATCGAGCGCTGGGAGACGCGCGGGGGGGACGACCCCGAGGCACGTGCGGTGCTGCGTGCCTTTCTCGGCGTGCGCGAGATCCTCTGGGAGTTCGGACTCCGCCCGGACCGGAGCGAACGAACCGAGCCCGAGCCGCGCGAGCCTTCCCGACACGCGGGCGCGCCCCCTGCCGCAACCAGCTACGACGAGGCGCCCAGTGACTCGCTGCGCGCACGCGCGCAGCGGCCGCCGCGTCGCGCGCCGCCCGCACGGGTCGAGCGCGTCCCCGTGAAGGGCTGACCGTCCACGCCCGTTTCGTTAGATTGCGCGCCCCCTTCTCGCAATCGAGGAACACGTGTCCGTGGAACCGTCTCCCCATTCGCAGCCCGACGTGGTCCTGATCAAGCGTTACGCGAACCGCAAGCTCTACAACACCGCCACGAGCCGCTATATCACGCTGAAGGGCATCGCGGAGCTGATCGAAGCGGGCGACGAAGTGCGCGTGATCGACAACGAGACCGGCGAGGACATCACCTCCGTCACGCTGTCGCAGATTCTGGTCGACACCGAGCGAACCAACCGGCGCGTTCCGGGAACCGTTCTCTCGGATCTGATCCAACGCAGCGGCGACGTGCTGTACAGCGCGCTCAAGCGACGCGTCGGAGACGCGTCGGAGGGCTTCGAAGAGCTGCAGCGCAACATGAAGAAGTTGCTGTCACCGCGCGAACTCGCCGCGAGCCGACGCCCGGACTGGATTGCGCTCGCGACGCCCGATCTCGACCGCCTCGTGCAGCGCGCGCTCGAGCGTGTATTGCGCGCCCTCGACCTGCCGCGTCGCTCGGATCTCGAGGCGCTCGAACGGCGCCTCGACCGCGTGCTCGACGAGCTCGGCGCGCGCCCGCACGAGAACGCGAAGTCCCCAGCCGAAAAACGAGCGGCCCCGGAAGACTCCCCGTTCGAATCGGGCGAGCACTAGGCTCGATCCGGCATTCCGCTGCTTGTTCCGGGCGCCCACCGTTCGCCAATCGTCTCGATCGATGCGGCGATCGGACCGGGACGCGGGCTCGCAGGGGAAGAGTCGAG
>JAGSPS010000088.1 GCA_018262315.1 Deltaproteobacteria bacterium
GTCGATCACCTGCTCACGCTCGACCGCTACATCGATCTGCTGATCCCGCGCGGCGGTCCTTCGCTGATCCGCAAGGTGGTCGCGGAGTCGACCATCCCGGTCGTCAAGCACGATGCCGGCGTCTGTCACGTATTTCTCGATGCCTCGGCGGATCGCGAGATGGCGCGCGCGATCGTGCGCGACTCGAAGATCCGCCAGATGGCGGTGTGCAACGGACTCGAGACGCTGCTCGTACACGCGGACGCGGCACGCACGGTAATGCCCTTCGTGCTCGAAGCGCTGGTGGGCGAAGGCGTCGAGATCCGCGGCTGCCCGCGCACCAGCGAAGTGTTTCCGCAGGCGAAGCCGGCCAGCGAGGACGACTGGTACGCCGAGTACCTCGCGCCGATCCTCGCCGTGCGGGTCGTCGACGACCTCGAAGCGGCGATCGCGCACATCCGCCAATACGGCTCGAACCACACCGAGGTGATCGTCACCGCCGACTACGCCAACTCGCAGGAGTTCGTGCGTCGCGTCGACTCGTCGACCGTCGGCGTCAACTGTTCGACCGCCTTCGCCGACGGCTACCGGCTCGGACTCGGCGCCGAAATCGGCATCTCGACCTCGAAGCTGCACGCCTACGGACCGATGGGCCTCGAAGGGCTCACGACGCAGAAGTTCGTGCTCTTCGGCGACGGACAGCTCCGGCCCGATTGAGCGTGAGTCTCATTGGGATCTACGGCGGCACCTTCAATCCCATCCACGTCGGCCATCTGCGCGCGGCGGAGGAGGTGGGAGAGGCGCTCGATCTCGCGCGCGTGATCTTCGTGCCGAGCGCCGCGCCGCCCCACAAGACCGACGACCGCGAGGACGCGATCGCACCCGCGGCGGAGCGCCTCGCCTGGGTACGGCTCGCGATTGCCGGCAACCCGCGCTTCGAAGCGTCTGCCATCGAGGTGGAGCGCGGCGGCGCGTCGTACCTGGTCGACACGCTCCGCGAGCTGCGCGCGAGGATCGCGCCCGACGAAGCCGTGTTCCTCGTCGGCAGCGACGCCTTCGCAGAAATGGGAGCCTGGCGCGCACCCGCAGAACTGTTCACGCTCGCGCACTACGCCGTGATGGTGCGGCCTCCCCTGCGCACCGGCAGTCTCGCCGCGTGGCTGCCCGAGGTCGTGCGCAACGACGTCGAGATCGCCGCGGACCAGCGTTCCGCGCGGCATCGACGCGCCGGCACCTGGCTGCGCCTCGTCGAGATCGCGGGCTTCGACGTCTCCGCTTCGGAGCTGCGCCGACGCCTGCGAGAGGGGCGCTCGGTGCGCTATCTCCTTCCCGAGCCGGTCCGCGAGGCCGTGCTCGCGAGCGGCGCGTTCGGGTGCGCCGGAGGGTGACCTTCTCATCGCCAAGCAGCAGCTCGACGTACTGGAAAAGACGCGGCTCATCGTGGAAGCGGCGCGGGACGTGAAGGCCGAGGACGTGACGGCGCTCGACGTGCGGGAGCTCTCGTCGTTCGCCGACGTGTTCGTCGTCGCAACCGGTCGCTCCGACCGCCAGGTGCGCGCGATCGCCGATTCGATCGAGAAGACGATGAAGCAGGCCGGCGCCGTGCCGCTCGGCATCGAAGGCTACGCCGAGGGCCGCTGGGTGCTGATCGACCTCGACGACGTGATCGTGCACGTCTTCGTTCCCGAAGCGCGCGCGCACTACGACATCGAGCGGTTGTGGAGCGACGCACACCGCATCGATCTGCCGGCGAGTGCGCACGCGAAGGTCGTGCGGTGAGCGGTCCCGTGATGCTCGTCGTGCTCGACGGCTTCGGCCTGGGCGACGGCGGGCCGGGCGACGCGACCGCGCAGGCGCACGCGCCGTTCCTGGCGCGCGCGCAGCGCCTCTTCCCACACGCGCAGCTCGAGACTTCGGGCGAATCCGTGGGACTTCCGCCCGGCCAGATGGGCAACTCCGAAGTCGGTCACATGACGATGGGCGCCGGCCGCATCCGCTACCAGGACATGACGCGCATCTCGAAGACCTTCGAAGAGATCGGACCCGAGCACGTTCCGGCGATCGCACGGGCGCTCGACGTGGCGGCGCGCGGCCGGGGTCGCCTGCACCTGCTCGGCCTCGTCTCCGACGGCGGCGTACACAGCCATGAAGATCATCTGATCGCGCTGCTCGCCGCCTGCAAGCGAAGCGGCGTGCAACCGGTGCTGCACGCGTTCCTCGACGGTCGTGACACGCCGCCGCGCTCCGGACACGCGTATCTCGCCCGCGTGTTGCCGCACGTCTCAGCCGCCGATGGCTGCGTCGCGACGGTGATCGGGCGCTACTGGGCGATGGATCGCGACAACCGTTGGGACCGCGTCGGACGCGCCTATCACGCGATCGTGTGCCGCGAAGGCATCGCCGCGAAGGACGCGCTCGCGGCCGTCGAGGCCGCCTACGGGCGCGACGAAGGCGACGAGTTCGTGCAGCCTACCGTGATCGAGGGCGGCTTCGCGCTCGAGGACGGCGACGCCGCGCTCTTCTTCAACTTCCGCGCCGACCGCGCCCGCGAGATCACCAATGCGCTCACGAGCGCGCGGCCGGGCCGCTTCGAGGGTCGCCTCGATCGCAAGAGGGTCGTGCGGCCGGGCATCTTCGTCTGCCTGACCGAGTACGACGCCGAGTTCGGCCTGCCGGTCGCGTTCGCGCCGAGCATGCCGAAGCACATCCTCGGCGAGATCCTCTCCGCCGCGCGACTTCCGCAACTGCGCATGGCCGAGACCGAGAAGTACGCGCACGTCACCTTCTTCTTCAACAACGGGCGCGAGGAACCGTTCGAGGGCGAAGATCGGGTGCTGGTGCCATCGCCGCGCGACGTGGCCACCTACGACCACAAACCGGAGATGAGCGCGGAGCCGCTGACGAGCGCACTGCTCGAGAAGCTCGACGAGCGCGACTACGCGTTCATCCTGGTGAACTTCGCCAATCCCGACATGGTCGGACACACCGGAGTGCTGCCCGCGGCGGTGAAGGCGGTCGAGACGATCGACCGCTGCCTCGACCGCATCACCGAGAAGGTGCTGGCGCTCGGCGGCCAGGCGTTGATCACCGCCGACCACGGCAACTGCGAGTCGATGATCGACCCGCAGACGGGCGGCCCGCACACCGCGCACACCACGAACCCCGTACCGATCTACTGGATCACGCGCGACGCCGCGGGACGCCGGCTGCGCAACGGCGGGCTCGCCGATCTCGCCCCGACGGTGCTCGCACTGCTCGGCATCCCGGTTCCGGCCGAGATGACGGGGAGCACGCTGATCGTGTCGGGTTAGCCAGGCCTTCGGTCCCGGCGGAGGCCCGCGTGCGCGGGATGCTCGCCGATCTGCTCGATCTCCTGCTCCCGCGCGCCTGTGCGCGCTGCGCTGGCGCGGTGCACGGCACCGACGTGTTCTGTGCGCGCTGCGTCACTGCGATCCCGCGAATCGCGGCGGGCGGTTGTCCGCTCTGCCAGGTCGCGATCGCCAGCGCCCAGCCGTGCTGTGCCGCGTGTGCACACGACCGACTGCCGTTGGCTCAGGTCGCCGCCGAAGCGCCCTTCGCCGGCGAAATCGCGCGCTGGGTACACGCGTTCAAGTATCCGAGCGAGGGCCTCGCGGGATTCGATCCGCGGCCGGCTGCGGCGCTCGCCGCGCTCGTCGCGGATGCCGCGCGACGGCTCACGGGCGAACCGCCCGTACTGGTGGCGCCGGTGCCGATGCACCCGCGCAAACGACGGGAGCGCGGCTTCCATCCCGCCGGCGAGCTGGCGCGCACGGTCGCTGCGGCGCTCGGAGCGCCTGTCGAGCGGCGCGCGCTCCAACAGCTGCGATCGACCGCGAGCCAGACTGGCCTCGATCGCCACGCGCGGCGGCGCAACGTGCGCGGCGCCTTCGAAGCGAACGCGAGGCTGCGCGGCGTCGCGTGCGTGGCACTCGTGGACGACGTGGTGACGACGGGAGCCACGCTCACCGAGTGCGCGCGTGCGCTGCGCCGGGCAGGCGTGCGGCGCGTCGTCGCAGTCTGCGCCGCGCGGACGCTGTAGCGTGCGGCTTCGAGCGGCTGCGATCCCGAACACGACCCGCGATCGACACGAGCGTGCCCGTCGCTGGACGAGGACCGCCGGGGGATCGACGGCCTGCTTCCGGAGGAGTGCCGCTCAGCCCTTGCGTTTGGCGCCCGTCGCCTCGACCAGCGCCGCGCACAGGCGCTCCGAGTCGACGGGCTTCTTGAAGATCACGCCCTCGAGACCCTCGAGCCGGCTGCGCTTGATGATGTGGTCTTTGTCGTAGTGGAACGCGGTCATCATCAGGATGGGCAGGTGGGGCCAGCGTTTGCGAACCGTGGTGAAGAGTTCGTAGCCGTCCATGTTCGGCATCACGACGTCGGTGAGCACGACGTCGATGCCGCCCTTCTCGATCTCGGCGAGCGCCAGTGCGCCGTCGGCAGCGGTTTCGACGCGGCAGCCTTCCGCCTCGAGGATCTCGGCCAGCGTCTGACGGAGGCCGCCGTCGTCGTCGACCACGAGTACGCGAACGCCCTCGAGACGCGGGTCGGGCACGTGGCGGCGAGCGCGCCCGCCGCCCAGGTCGACCATGCGGGTGGGACCGACGTATTCGATCGTCTCGTAGCGGTCGCCGGCCGCAATCTGGCCGAGCCGCTCGACCGCTTCGGCGATGCGCGCGACTTCGCGGCGGATCGCGTCGAGTCGCTCGGTCTCGACCGAGCAGTCGCTCTCGCCGGCGAGCTGCTCGATGTCGCGCTCGAGCAGTTCCGCCTGGTTCAAGATCACCGCGAGTGGGTTGCGAATTTCGTGCGAGAGACCGATCGCGACTTCGCCGCACGTGGCGAGCTGGTCCTTCTTCAGGATCTCGCGCAGGTCCTTCGCGAAGCCGATCGTGCCGTCTTCCTGGCCGGCGCCGTCGTAGAGCAACGTTCCCGAGATCGCGACCGGGATGCGCTCGCCGGACTTGGCGAGAAACGTGGTTCGGAAGGTCTCGCAGATGCCGGCGCCGCCGTACGCGGGGCTGCGCATGGCCGTCATCACACGCTTGGCCTCGTCGAGGTCCGGATAGAGCTGGCCCACGAAGTGGCCGAGCACCTCCTCGGACTTGTAGCCGAGGATCTTCGAAGCGCCGTCGTTGTAGGAGACCACCGTGCCCCTGCGGTCGGTGGCGACCACGATGTCGGTGGAGCGCGCAATCAGCTGCTCGAGTCGCTCTTTGGTCGCGCTCATGGGACGGGGGCTAGTCGTGCCCCTGGGCGGCGAGCCAGCGCTCGGCGTCGATCGCGGCCATGCAGCCGGTGCCGGCCGCCGTGATCGCCTGCCGGTAGGTCGGGTCGGTCGCGTCGCCGCACGCGAAGATGCCCTCGACCGACGTGCGCGAGGAGCCCGACTCCACTTTGATGTAGCCGGCGCCGTCGAGCGCGATCTGCTCCGCGACGAGATCGGTGTTCGGCTTGTGGCCGATCGCAACGAAGAGCGCCTCGACCGGCAGCTCCGTCTTCGCGCCGGTCTTCAGGTTGCGGACGCGCAGACCCGTGACGAACTCCTGGCCGACCACCTCGTCGACTTCCGAGTCCCAGAGGAAGCGGATCTTCGCGTTCCGGGTGGCGCGCTCTTGCATGATCTTCGAGGCGCGCAGTTTGTCGCGACGGTGGATCACGGTGACTTCAGGGGCAAAGCGCGTGAGGAAGAGCGCCTCCTCCAGCGCCGTGTCGCCGCCGCCCACCACCGCCATTGCCTTGCCCTTGTAGAGCGCGCCGTCACAGGTGGCGCAGGCCGAGACACCGCGGTTCATCAGGCGCTGTTCGGATTCGATGCCGAGCCACTTGGCCGAGGCGCCCATCGCGAGGATCACCGCGTCGGCGGTGAAGGCGTGCTCGGACGTCTCGACGCGAAACGGGCGTCGCGTGAGGTCGATGCGCGTCGCGTCCTCCTGGAAGATGCGCGTGCCGAAGCGCTCCGCCTGGGCCTTGAAACGATCCATCATCTCGGGACCGGAGATCCCTTCCGGAAAGCCCGGGTAGTTCTCGACCTCGGTCGTGAGCATCAGCTGACCGCCGGCCATGAGTCCCGCGACGACCACAGGTTTCAGTTCCGCGCGCGCCGCGTAGAGCGCCGCGGTGTAGCCGGCCGGACCGCTCCCGACGATCAACACGCGCACGGGTTCGGCGGGGGTCGGAGCGGCGGCGCGCAGCTCGAGCAGCTCGTCGAGTTCTCCCGCGCGGTCGAGCGCGGCCAGCTCGTCGAAGCCGCCGATGTGGCGCTCGCCAACCCAGATCTGCGGCACCGTGCGACGGCCACTGCGCTCGATCATCTCGTCGCGCCGCGCCGGCTCCGCCTCGACGTCGATCTCGGTCCACGTCTGTCCCTTCGACGCGAGCAGCCGCTTCGCGCTGTCGCAGTAGGGACAGGTTTCTTTCGAGTAGATCGTGATTGAAGGCATCGCAGAGACCCCCGAGGCCGCGCGCGCCGCAGCGTAGCCTCGGCGGGGCCGGGCGTCAGGTTATCGAGTTGTCAGGTTGTCTGGCGCAAGTTGCCGGAAGATCCCCGTAACCGGATAACTTGACACCCGGATAACTTGACGCCCGGCTCCTCTAAAGGGGCTCGGTGATGGGGAGGTCTTCCCAGAGGAGTTGGAGGAAGGTGCCGACGAAGAACGAGAAGAATGTCATCAGCAACACGGCGGTGGGATAGACGTAGAACGGCTCGATGCCCATGATGCGCGGCAGCTCGCCCACGAAGGTCGGCGTGACGGTGCGCAATTCGGCGATCGAAATCAGACCCTCCTCGCCCCACGTACGCGCGACCATGAAGGTTCCGAGGAGGCTCGTGAGGATCAGCCCGAGCGCCTGTGCCTCAAGAATCCCGAGCAGGAACAAACGCCGCGCTCGCGCGAACGCCTCGCGCGGGTCGTGGATTCGGCTCTTCACCTCGACGTAGAGATAGAGCAACGTCGTCGTGCCCATCAGCGCAACCGTGACCCCAAGGGGGAACCAGGGACGCCGCGCGAGGTCCCAGACTTCGTCGATCAGGAACACGGGCAGATAGCCGACGATGATGCCCGCGCCGATGCGCGGCACCGCAGAATGGAAGAAGGCGAGATCCTTCTGCCAGAGGAAGCGCACGATCAGATACCAGAGCACGGCGCCGAGCACGCCCGCCATCGTCACGGAGGCGGCGACGTCGAAGATCAGCGGTGCGCGCTGGTAGGCAAAGGCCGCGCCGACGAATGGCGCAAGCAGCAGCGCGATCGCGACGCCGTAGCTCGCGCTCGAGTGCCACGACAACACGCCGCGAAAGTGGTTGCCCCCGCGCACCAGGTTCTCTCCGTGGCGGATCACCGCCCCCGCGCGCGGGACGTCGTACCGGCGCAGGAACCAGACTTCGAGCGCGCGCAAGAGGCGCCGGCAATCGCGACTGCCCGCTCGGCACAGGAACGGCGTGATCTGCGCGACGCGCCGCAGCCGCCGCTGTGGATCGATGCTCACCACTGCGAGCACTTCTTCTTCGCGACTCGCGAACGGCGACCCCTCGCTTTCGAACGCCTCGTTGGCGTCGTCGAGGCAGGTGTCCTCGAGCCAGCGGTGGAAGGCGCGTTCGGCGAGCGCGAGGACCAGCGGGGCCGCCTCGTCGTCGTCGTCGCCCGCGAGCGCCTGCATCAGCTCACGCTCGGTGAACTGGGGCGATGCGCGCCGCGAGCCGGCCGCGGGCGACGCGAGCCACGCCGCGAGTCGCTCCTCGCCGACGCGTTCGCGTACCAGCGTCCATGACGCGCGCCACACCAGCTTGCGCAGGTGGAAGCGGGTGAAGCGCGTCTCGGGGTGCGACTCCAATTCCTTCTCGCGCAAGAAGCGCGCGAGCACGCGGGCCAGAACCACCGCGTCGGCGTGGACGCGAACGCTCGCCGCGCCGGTCAGCCGACCCCCCTGCACCAGATGATCGAGGATCGCTTCGACGTAGCCCGGCGCAGCCGCGAGGATGCGCCGCACCAGATCCTGCGAATCGCGCCGCGTCGCGCCTGGCGCGAGCCGACGCGGGTCCGACCAGAGATCTTCGAACTGGAGCTGCAACTCGAACGGATCATGGCGATCGAGATGGAAGGAGAAAGTCTCGGGAAAGAGCGGGACGAAACCTTCGGGCGTCTCGCGCTCGAGACGGAGTTCGCGCGCGTGGAAGGCCCAGGTGACGCGCACGCGCAGGCCGAGCCGATCGACCGCGAGCAGCAGCTGCGGCAACGCGCGCGGCGACGTATCAGAGAACGGGCTGGCCAGGATTCTCGCCCGTCTGGTAGTACGACTCGACGCGCCGGGCCAGTTCGCGAACGCGCTCGGGCAGATCCTCGGGCAGCGGCCAGCGCGACAGCCCGATCCGCATGCGATCGCGCAGCAGCTGCGCGTCCGGATAGCCCTCACGCACCAGCGCGTCATCGATGGCGAGCCAGTGCTCGATGGCGGTGCGCGTGCGCGAAATGCGCTCGCCGAGTTCGATCATGCCCGGCGACTCGACGCCCCACGCGTTCACCCTCGCCGCGCACTCGGCGAGTTCCTGCTGCGCCTGCTCGAGCCGCGCGCGAACTTCGCCGGACGCCGACCTGATCTCGTGCAGCACTTCTTCGAAGCGCCGCCGCAGCGGTTCGTGGGAGATTTCGCGCAACAGGATCACACGGCCGATCGGCTGCTCGGCCTGGCGGATCGTGCGCACGGCGATGCGCAGCCGCAGCGACACTTCCGCGCGCGAAAGCTCGAGTTCTTCGTAGCGTGTTCCGTCGCTTTCACCAAGACGCGTGGCGGTGTCGCGAAACTCGCGCAGCGCGTCGGCGCCGAGTACCTCGGCGAGCGCGCTTCCGCGCGGATCGCTGCGCAGGCCCAGGTACTCGCGAGCGGGCCGGTTGGCAGCGCGCACGACGCCCGCCGCGTCCACCACCAGCGCGCCGACGGGAATCTCGTCGATCGCCGCCGCGAGGAAACGGTTGGCCTGCCGGACATCTTCGAGCAGGCGCTCGTTCTGCATGCGCAACCGGTGCAGCTCGACGGCGCGGTGCACGAGCTGTTTCAGCGCGTCGGGCTCCCACGGTTTGGTGACGTAGGCGTAGACATGGCCTTCGTTGATGGCGCGCACCATGGCGTCGCCGTCGGCGTAGCCGGTGAGAATGATGCGCGTCGTGTTCGGGTGGCGCTCGCAGACACGCGCCAGGAACTCGACGCCGGTCATCTCGGGCATGCGCTGATCGGTGATCACCGCGGCGATCGGCGCATTCGCGTCGAGCACGCGCAGCGCTTCGGGCGCGCTCGGCGCGGTGAGGACGTCGTATTCGCCCTCGAACGTGTATTCCATCGTCTCGAGGATCGCTTCCTCGTCATCGACGATCAGGATGCGCGCGCGGTCACTCATCTCCCGCTCGTCCACTGTACGGCTCGATGCGCGACGCGTCGCGAGGCGATCGCGCGCACTACCACCAAGCGGCAGGACGCGCGCGCTTCCGGCTCTCCACGTCCGCGCGGATCTGGCGGCGCTGCTCGACGAGGCGCTGCGGCAGACGCTGCTTGGCGACCGTCGTCCACGGTCGTACCTCAGCTCCGGAGCGGAACTTCACGAACTTCCGGTAGCCCCAGAGTTCGTGCCGGAACTCGTCCTCGGCGATCTTGATCATGATCGCGTCGTCGAGAAAGCCGAGTCCGGGCACCTGGTCGGGGATCAGGTCCTCGGGATTCGCGAAGTACGAGAGCGCGGCGAGCACCTCGGCGCGCGGCCCCTTGGGCAACTCGTAGTCCTCGTCCTGAATCATCCTGACGAGGTCTTCGAGGACCGTGACGGTCTCCGTCACGAACTTCGGTGTCTTCTTGGTTTGCCGGACGCGACCGATCAGGGCTTGGACGGCCGTGATGATCTCGCCCGGATCCTGTTCGGCAGCGGTCTTGCGCGCATTGCGGAACAGCTTCCGGAAATAGGCGACGTCGCTCTCTCCGAGCGAAAAGCTGATCTTGAAGTTCTGCGCCATGGAGCCCTCCGTGCCGCCTCGCCGGGCGGGGCGGTCGGCACTCTATCAGTACCGCGTAGAATCGATCAAGCGATCTGCTGCGCCAGCCCACTCGCCCTGCCAGCGCTCGAGCACGATCTCACCGGGGCTCTTCCCCCGCTCGAGCAGCTCGTCGAGCGGATCGAGCAGGTCGACGGCGCTGGCCGTCGCCGGGCCCTGGCGCGCGAGGCCCTGCCGGGCGAGGGCTGCGAGTCTGCGAGCCAGCTCGCGCATCGGACCGCTCGGCGTCTCGGCGGCGAGTCCGTGTCTCGCCACATCGAGGTGTACGGCGTCGCGCTGTTCG
>JAGSPS010000003.1 GCA_018262315.1 Deltaproteobacteria bacterium
AAGCCGGTGCTGCGTCGCAGGCGGACGCGATGCTGGAACGTCTCTCGCTGCTGGGGACCGAAGCAGACCTCGCCGATGCCGAACGCAACCGCGCGGGAGCCCGTGCGCAGCTCGCTGCAGGGATCGGCGTCCCGGCCCGCGCGCTCGACGCGATCGAACTCGCCCATCCGCTCGGGTTGCCGGGCGACCCGCTCGATTCACTCGCGGAAACCGACGCGCGTCGCCAGGCCCTGCTCCAACGCGCCGACGTACTCGCTGCAATCGACGCCTACGCCGCGAGCGAGGCGGCCTTGCGACTCGAGCTGGCGAAGCAGTGGCCCGACCTTCACCTCGGCAGCGGCTACCAATTCGATCAGGGCCAGAGCAAGTGGGGTCTCAGCGTGTCGCTCGAGCTGCCGGTGATGAACCAGAACGGGGGACCGATCGCGGAGGCCGTGGCGGCGCGCAGCGAAGCCGGCGCGCGCTTCGTGGCACTGCAGGCGCAGGTGATCGCAGAACTCGACCAGGGGTTCGCCCAGGTCCGTGCTGCGCGCGACCAGGTGGCCCGCTGCGAGGCGCGGCTCGCGGAGCAGCGGCGTGCCACCCAGCGCGCGAGCGCCGCCCGCGCCGACGGCGCGGCCGATCGGCTTGCCGAAGTCACAGCGGAACTCGAAACGCAGAGCCGCGAGAGCACGCTCCTCGACGCGCGCCTGGCGTTGGAACACGCCCGCGCGCAGCTCGAGGCAGCGGTCCAGGGGCCGCTCGCAAGGGATGTCGCGCAAGCGGAGTCACCGCGCTCGCAGAGCGCCGGAGGAACGCGGTGAATCGCATCATCTGGCCGTTGCTGGCAGCGCTCCTGCTCGTCGCAGCCGCGCGGGCGGGAGAGCCTTCCGTCGTCCTCGACGCAGCCCAGCGCGAACGACTCGCTCTCGCCAGCGCGCCGCTCGTCGCCGGTCGCGACACCGGCGACGTCACGGCAGCCGGACGCGTGCTCGATCCGACGTCGCTCTTCGATGCCGCGCTCGCCCGAGCGACGGCGCACAGTGTCGCCGAGCGCACGGGCCGTGAACTCGCCCGCGTGCGGGTGCTGAGTCGCGGGCAGGAAAATGCTTCGGCACGCGACCTGGAGATCGCCGAGGACGACAATCGACGCGCGCGTCTCGACGTCGAGGCCGCGCAGTCACGCTTCGCGGCTGCCTGGGGGGACGATCTCGCCGAACGCGCCGATCTCGGCGCGTTGCTCGCGCGGCTCGCGCCGCGCCGCGCAGCGTTGGCGCGGGTCGACGTTCCGGCCGCCGCGGACGCGCTCGGCGCCCCGACCGGCCTGCGCGTCGCGGTCGCGATGCGGCCCGAGCGCGCACTCGGCGCGCAGCTCCTCGGGACGGCGCCGAGCGTCGACCCCGTCGTGCAGGGGGTCGGTTGGTTGCTGCTGATCGAACCGGATCCACCGCCGGCTGGAACCGCGCTCACGGCGACGCTCCACTTCGCGGATCGCGCTTTCGAGGGTGTCGTGGTGCCGCGCGCAGCCGTCGTCCGTCGCGACGGCGGCAGCTTCGTCTACGTCGAGGCGCCTGCCGGGTCTTTCGAGCGGCGCGCGGTTTCGTTGCTGCGGCCGCGCGACGACGGTTGGTTGGCAACCGGCGCTCTCGCGCCCGGCGATCGCGTGGTCGTGCGCGGTGCACAGGAGTTGCTCGGCGCCGAGTTCGCGCAGAGCGCGCCCGCCGAGCTCGACTGACGCGATGCTGCGCACCGTCGTCGTATTCGCCCTGCGCCGCCGCACTCTCGTGTTCGCACTCGCGAGCGTCGTCGTCGTGTTCGGAATCTTCTCCGCACGACAGGCGCAACTCGACGTCTTCCCGGACTTCGTGCCACCCCAGGTCGTCGTGCAGACCGAGTCGCCGGGCTTCGCCGCCGATCAGGTCGAAGCGCTGGTGACCCAGCCGGTCGAGGCGGCGATCGCGGGGTTGCCCGGGATGGCGTTGATGCGCTCCGAATCGATCGCGGGGCTCTCGGTGGTCACCGTCGTGTTCGGCGAGCAGACGGACATCCTGATCGATCGCCAGTTGTTGAGCGAAAGCCTGGGCGACGTAGGCGCGCGACTGCCGCAAGGCGCCAAAGCGCCGCGTCTTTCGGCGCTCACCTCGGCGACCATGGACGTGCTGAAGATCGGGCTGGTTTCCGACCGCCTCTCGCCGCTCGAATTGCGCACGCTCGCAGAATGGACGCTGCGCACGCGACTGCTCGCAATCCCGGGTGTCGCCCGGGTGAACCTCTTCGGCGGTGAGGTGAGGCAGACGCAGATCCTGTTGCACCCCGCCGCGCTGCTCGCGCACCAGATCGGGATCGCGGACGTGCTCGCCGCCGCACGCGACGCCAGCGTCACTCGCCCCGCCGGCTTCATCGACACCATCAACCAGAGGATTCCGCTCGCCACGATCGGAGAGCCGGCGTCGCTGGCCGCGCTCGGCGACACCGTCATCGCTGTTCGGGACGGCACGCCGCTGCACATCGCCGACGTGGCGGACGTCCTCGATGCAGCGGCGCCGCGCTTCGGCGACGCACTCGTGCAGGGGCGACCCGGTGTGTTGCTCACGCTGTCGAGCCAGTGGGGCGCGAACACGATGGACGTGACGCGCAACATCGAGGCGGCGCTCGCCGAGCTGGCGCCGCTCTTCGACCGCGAGGGAGTCCACGTCTACCCGCGCCTGCACCGGCCCGCGAGTTTCATCGAGGCCTCGCTCGCCAATGTGGGGACGGCGCTCGGGATCGGCAGCGCGCTGGTGATCGCGGTGCTCGTGCTGTTCCTGCGCGACGCGCGCACGGCCTTCATCTCGCTGACGGCGATTCCGCTCTCGCTGCTGGGTGCCGTCATCGCACTGCGCGCCCTCGGTATCACGCTCAACACGATGACGCTCGGGGGCCTCGCGATCGCGATCGGCGAAGTGGTGGACGACGCGATCGTGGACGTCGAGAACATCGTGCGGCGGCTGCGCGAGAACGAGGCCGCGGGCCGGCCTCGCTCCGCCTTCGTGGTCGTGGTGAACGCCTCGCTCGAGGTCCGCGCGGCCGTCGTGTACGCGACGGCCAGCGTGGCGCTCGTCTTCCTTCCGCTGCTCACCATGGGCGGGATCTCGGGACGCTTCTTCGGGCCCCTGGCGCAGAGCTATCTGCTGGCGATTGGAATGTCGCTCGCGGTGGCGCTGACCCTCACGCCGGCGCTCTGCCTCGCGATGCTGGGGGGCGAACTCGTTCACCCCCACGAGCCCCGCATCCAGACGCGGATCCGCGCACGCTATGCCGCGCTTCTCGGGCGGGCCGTCGAGCGACCGTGGCGGCTCTATCTGGGCGCCGTCGCGCTCCTGACGCTGGGGCTCGTGACGCTGCCCTTTCTCGGGGGCGAGTTCCTGCCGGAGTTCCGTGAGGGGCATCTGGTCCTGCAGCTCTCGGGGATTCCCGGCACCGGGCTCGACGAGTCGCTGCGCGTGGGGCGCCAGATCTCGGAAGCGCTGCTGGCGCTGCCGGGAATTGCGACCGTCGCGCAACAGGTCGGGCGCGCCGAGCAGGGCGAAGACACCTGGGGAACGCATCGCAGTGAAATGCACGTGGAGCTCGCCAAACAGAGCGGCGACGACGAGGAGCGCAGCGTCGAGCAGGTGCGAACCCTGCTCGCCTCGTTTCCCGGCTTGCAGTCTGCCGTTCTCACCTTCCTCGGTGACCGCATCAGCGAGACGATCAGCGGGGAAACGGCCGACGTCGTGGTGAACCTGTTCGGCGACGACCTGACGCTGCTCGACGCGAAGGCCGCCGCGGTCGCGGAAGCACTCGGCAGCGTGCGCGGCGCGACCGACGTGCTGCTGCAAGCGGCAGCGTCGGCGCCGCGAGTGACGATCCGCCCGCGTGTAGACGCGCTCGCACGGCTGGGCTTCCGGCCCGCCGAGCTGCTCGACCAGATCGAGACGGCCTACCAGGGCACCCTCGCGGCCCAGAGGCACGTCGGCGCCCAGACCGTGGACGTGGTCGTCGTGCTCGATGCGGAAAGTCGTCGTGATCCCGAGGCGATCGGCGCGCTGCTCGTGCGCAACGCGGGCGGCAGCTTCGTGCCGCTGCGCGAAGTCGCCGAGATCGAGTTGTCCGACGCTCGCGATTCGATCTTGCACGAAGCCGGCCGGCGCCGGCAGACCGCCACCTGCAACGTCGCGGGACGCGACGTTTCGTCGTTCGTCGCCGAAGCGCGCAAGGTGATCGCGGCGCGCGTCGAGCTGCCGGCGGGTGTCTACGCGGTCTTCGCGGGCACGGCGGAGGAACGCGCCGCAGCGCAGCGCGAGATCCTGCTGCGGGGGGCCCTCGGCGCCGTTGGCATCGTGCTGCTGCTCGGCACCCTGTCGCGCTCTCCGCGTGTGCTCGCCTTCTTTCTGGCCAACGTACCGCTCGCGATGGCAGGCGGCGTTCTCGCCGTGCTGCTGAGTTCCTGGTTGGGGAACTCGACGCGAGGACTCTCGCTCGGTTCGCTGGTCGGCTTCGTCACGGTGTTCGGGATCACCGCGCGCAACGCGATTTTGATGATCTCGCACTTCCAGCACCTCGTGGACGAGGAAGGCGCGAGCTGGAGCTACGAGACCGCCGTGCGCGGCGCGACCGAGCGCGTCGTGCCCATCCTGATGACGGCGCTGGTGGCGGGTTTGGGTCTGTTGCCGGTGGCGCTGGCCGCGAACGAGGCCGGCGGCGAGATCGACGGGCCGATGGCGATCGTGATCCTCGGTGGCCTCGCAACGTCGACCGCGTTGAATCTGTTCCTGCTGCCCGTGCTCTGCGCGCGCTACGCGCGCTTCGAACGCGCCGAAGACGCTGCGTCATAGAGACGCAGTACCGCGTCGGCCAGCTTCTCCGGTGTGAAGAGCAGCCGCGCGCGCTGGCTCGCCGCCGCGCCGAGCGCGGCGCGACGCGCCGGATCCGCGAGCAGCCCTTCCCACGCTGCCGCGAGCGACGCGGGCGTCTCGTCGGCGAGTGCCCCCGTTTCGCCGTCCACCACGATCTCCGCGAGTGCGCCGCGCCGCGTCGTGACGGCGGGGATCCCGCAAGCCGCCGCCTCGAGCAGCGCGCGGCAGGTGCCGTCGGACCCCGGCACCAGGAACGTGAAGACGTCGATCGCGCGAAGTACGTCGGCGTAGTCGCCAGCGCGATAGCCCGCGAACACGACGCGATCCGCGATGCCGAGCTGCTCGGCGGGTCGCTCCGCGAGCTGCACGCGATGCGTGCCGCGACCCACCACGAGCAGCCGCGCGTTCGGGCGCCGCGCGAAGAGTTGCCGCGCCGCCGCGAGCAGCAGGTCGAAACGCCGGTGCGGCTGCACGCGCGCGACGATCCCAATCACCTCGTGTTCCGGCGCGAAGCCGAGCGAGGCGCGCACGGCCGGGTCCGGCTTCGCCGGCTGGAAGCGCGCGAGGTCGACGGCGCCGAACGCGCCGGCGATCGGTCGCCCGCCTCGCAGCGCCGAATTGCTGCGCGCGGTCTCGGGCGAGACGCAGAGCAGGCCGTCGGCGGCGGGTCCGAAGAGCCAGCGGTTCCAGGGCGTGCGCGCGATGCGCTCGGCGCTGCGGTAGCTGCGCACGATCGCCGTCTGGTCGCGACGCCCGCGCGCCGCGCGCCAGGCCAGCACGTGGTCGCGGGTGTGCCAGCAGTGGACGACGTCGATGGCTTGCGCGCGGAGCAGCTCGCGCAGGCGCGCGGCGTCGGCGCGATCGCCGAGGAGATGCACGCCGCGCCGGCGATCGAGCGGCGCAACCGAAACGAAACCCGCCGCTTCCGCTTCCGTCGCGAGCGAGCGGTTGGCGCCCGCGGCTGGGCTCGGGTAGGCCATCACCACTGTGTGTCCGCGCGCGCGCTGCGCTTCGGCGAGGCGCAGCATCGGCTCGGCCGGCCCCGTCCACTTCCAGTCGCTGCTGAGCTGGAGGATTTTCAAGCTCAAGCTTGATGGATCTCGCCGCTCGCCTGCGGCTCGCTACGCGGGAAACGGAAAGCGTGCTGCGAAGGGAGTCGGAGATTCATTGGCGACCGCGGGCCTGATGAACGTCGCCGCTCGCCTGCGGCTCGCTACGCGGGGATGTTGCGTGTTGCTCCGTTCGCTCCCACAGCTTTACGTATTTCGCGAAGACGTAGAACGACGAGGTCGCGGCGATCACGAAGCCGGGCCAGCCGTCGAGAAGGCCGCGCTTCCACACGTAACACTCGAAGAACTTCGCGGGCGGGTGGATGATCGCGCGCCACAATGAAAACTGACGGCCCTCGCGCAGCTGACCGTCGGCCACGACGTCCGAGAAGCGCTGCAAGGTGCGCAGGTGGGCGGCGAAGTCGGCATACGTGAAGTGCACGAGGTCCGCGTCGAGGCGCCCCACGGGACCGTCGGCGATCAGCTTGTCGTGGGGATCGACGCCGCCCCAGCGCGCACGGCCTCGCCGCACCAGCCGCAGCTTCCAGTCGGGATACCACCCGCCGTGGTCGATCCAGCGCCCGAGATAGAAGACGTGGCGTCGCACTTCGAAGCCGACTTCGGGGCCGGCGGCGCGCAGCGCCGTCTCGATCGCCGCGCGCAGCGCGGAGCTGCAGCGCTCGTCGGCGTCGACGCAGAGCACCCAGTCGCCGGTCGTCTGCTCGAGCGCCCAGTTCTTCTGGGCGACGTAGCCGGGCCAGGCGTGGTGCAACACGCGGGTCGCGTGCTTGCGCGCGATCTCGACGCTGCCGTCGCGGCTGCCGGAGTCGACCACCACGATCTCGTCGCACCATGCGAGACTCTCGAGGCAGGCGCCGAGGTTGCGTTCTTCGTCGGCGCAGATCACCGCGGCCGAGAGCTTCGGCCGCGGCGCTTCCGCGGCGCTGCTCACGTGCGGACCCGCTCGACGCTGAGCACGCCGCGCACCCGCTCGATCTCCTTCATCACGCCGGTGAGCGCGCGCAGATCGGTGACCCAGAGATCGAACTCGTGGATGGCCGTCTGGTCGGCGGAGTTGGTGCTGACGCGCGCAGCGCCGATGTTGACGTTGGTGCCCGCGATCGATTTGGTGATCTTCGCCAGCACGCCGGGCTGGTCCACCGAGACGGCGCGCACGCGAACCAGACGCGGCTTCGCCGATTTCGCCTCCCATTGCACGTCGATGCGCCGGTCGGGGTCGAGCGTGAAGGCGTGATGGCAGTCCTTCACGTGTACTGTGACGCCGCGACCGCGCGTGACGAAGCCGATCACGTCGTCACCCGGCAGCGGGTTGCAGCAGTTGGCGAAGCGCACCAGCACGTCCGAGATCCCGTCGACGTGGATCCCGGTGCTGGGCGGCGTCACGCGTTCGCGGCCGAAGATGCGACGGCGGCGCTTCGGTGTCGGCTCGGGCTCGGGCGCTGCGTCGCCGCGCAGCTTGGCGACGATCGGGAGCGGCGCGAGGCGCCCGTAGCCAATCGCCGAGAACAGATCGTCCGCCGAACCCGAAACCTCGTGCCCGGCCAGCTCGTCGAGCTTGCCGCTCTCGAGCAGCCGCGCGAGCGAGAGGCCGACGCGGCGCAATTCCTTCTCGAGGATGTCGCGTCCCAGCTCGCGGCTTCGCGCCTGCTCCGCGACGCGGATCGCGTGCCGCAACTTCGAGCGCGCCTTGCCCGAGACGACGAAGTCGAGCCAGTCCTTGCGCGGATACTGCGATTCGCTCGTCATGATCTCGAGCGTGTCGCCATCGGCGAGCGTGTGCCGCAGCGGGACGATCCTGCCGTTCACGCGCGCGCCCGCACAGTGCTCGCCCACCTGGGAGTGGATCGCGTAGGCGAAGTCCACCGGCGTAGCGCCTTTCGGCAGGTTGATGACGTCGCCTTTCGGTGTGAAGACGAAGACCTCGTCCGGGAACAGGTCGACCTTCAGCGCATCGAGGAACTCGTGGGGGTCGGAGAGTTCGTGGTGGCGGTCGAGCAGCTGGCGCAGCCACGCGAATTTCTGTTCCTCGTCGGCGCGATCGCCCGAGAGCCCCTCCTTGTACTTCCAGTGCGCCGCGATGCCGAGTTCCGCGTTGCGGTGCATTTCGCGTGTGCGGATCTGCACTTCCATGCGTTCGCCGTAGGGTCCGATCACGGTGGTGTGCAGGCTCTGGTAGCCGTTGGGTTTCGGTAGCGCGACGTAGTCCTTGAAGCGACCGGGGACGGGAAGCCATGTGCCGTGCACGATGCCGAGCGCCGTGTAGACCCCCTCGGCGACGCCGTCGAGGATGATCCGGAATGCGATCACGTCGTGGATCTGGTCGAGCGTGACTCCTTGCGATGTCATCTTCGCCTGGATCGACGCCAGTTCCTTCTCGCGCCCGGTCACCTCGGCGACGAGCGACGCTTCCGCCAGCTTCGATTCGAGCACGCTGCGAACTTCGTCGACGTATTGCTTGCGCTCCGCGCGCCGCGCGTAGAGTTGGCTCGCCAGCTCCTCGGCCAGTTGCGGGTGGAGCACGCGAAAGGCGAGATCCACCAACTCGCGCCGCATCCAGTCGATGCCGAGCCGATGCGCGAGCGGTGCGTAGATGTCCGTCGTCTCCTGCGCGACGCGGCGCTTGGCGTCGTCCGACATGGAGACGAGTGTGCGCATGTTGTGGAGGCGATCGGCGAGCTTGATCAGCAGGATGCGGATGTCCTTCGACATCGCGACCAGCATCTTGCGGAAGCTCTCGGCCTGGCGTTCGCGCGCCGAGGTGAACTCGATCTTGGCGATCTTGGTGAGGCCCTCGACCAGGAAGCCGACCTCGTCGCCGAACAGGCGCCGGATCTCGCCCGCCGTGGTGAGCGTGTCCTCGAGCGTGTCGTGCAGCAGCCCGGCCACCACCGCGGCGGGGTCGAGGCGCATCTCCGCCAGGATGCCCGCCACCTCGAGCGGGTGGATCAGGTAGGGCTCCCCGGAGAGTCGCTGCTGGCCCTCGTGTACCTTGGCCGCGAACACGTAGGCGCGCTGGAGCAGCCCGAGATCGGCGTCGGGATGATTCTCGAGGACTTTGTCGGCGACGTCGTTGAAACGGAGCATCGATTGCCGCGGCCAGGGGTGGGTGGATGGGCTTAGCTTACCCGACCCTCCTGCGACCTGTCCCGGCGGGGGATCGGCGGCAAGCGGTTCGGGTCAGCGGGGCAGCCAGGCGACGAGCGCGGGGTCGAGCGTCGCGCGGAGCCGCGCGAGGCTGAAGCGGTTGCCGAGTTCGGAAAGCGCGCCGCGTCGCATCGCGGCGATGATCGCGAGCACGTCGTCCGCCGCTCGCACGGCGTCGTCGTTGACCACGAAGCTGTCGAAAAGACTGGCCGTCGCGACCTCGCGGCGCGCGATCGCGAGCCGGCGATCGATCTCTTCGTTCCGCTCCGTGCCGCGCCCGCGCAAGCGCGACTCGAGCGCGGCGAGCGACGGCGGCAGCAGGAAGATCAAATGGGCGTCGCGACGCCGCTCCCGCACCTGACGGGCGCCCTCGGTTTCGATCTCGAGCAGCACGTCGTGACCGCGCTCGAGCGGCTCGTCGATCGCGGCCCACGAGGTTCCGTACAGGTTGCCGCTGTACTCGGCGTGTTCGAGGAACGCGCCTTCCGCGACCAGCTTGCGGAACTCGTCCGACGAGATGAAGTGATAGTGCACGCCGTCCTGCTCGCCTGGTCGCGGCGGCCGCGTCGTGTGCGACACCGAAAGCACGACGCAGGGATCGCGCTGGATCACGGCCTTGCAGACCGTCGTCTTGCCCGCACCCGAGGGCGCCGAGAGCACGAACGGAACGCCGCGGCGCGCATCGCTCACGGCTGCGACCCCGGCTCGTCCTCCACGAGGCGCGCGGCGAGCGTCTCGGGATTGATCGCAGAGAGCACGACATGGTCGCTGTCGAGGATCACGATCGAGCGCGTGCGGCGCCCTTCGGTGGCATCGACGAGCTTGCCGCGCTCGCCCGCCTCGTGGCGGAGTCGCCGCATCGGCGCCGCGGCCGGCGCGACGATCGCGACGACGCGAGACGCCGTGACGAGGTTGCCATAGCCAACGTTGAGCAGTCGCGGTGCGGCGCCCCGCAGCGGCTGGCTCGAGGCCTCGGTCGCCGCCTTTCCGGAAGCAGACCTGGGGGCGACGCGGTGGATCGGATGGGGATCATTCAACGTTGAGTACCTGCTCGCGGAGGCGTTCGAGTTCGGTTTTCAGTTCGACGACCTGATGGGCAATCGGGGCATCGGATCCCTTCGAGCCGATCGTGTTGCCTTCGCGACCCATCTCCTGCAGCAGAAACTCCAGGCGACGGCCGGCTGGCGTTCCGAGACGCGCGGAGTCGAGGATGCCGCGGAACTGCGCGGTGTGGCTCGCGAGGCGCACGGTCTCCTCGGTGATGTCGAGACGATCCGCCGCCCACACCACTTCCTGATGCAGGCGCGCCTCGTCGAGCAGCCCGGTCTCGTCGCGCAGCTGCTCGGCGCGCTTGCGCAAGCGCTCGCGCACGGCGCGCTGCACGTCGGTCGCGCGCGCCGCGATCGACACGACCAGCGCGTCGATGCAATCGAGCCGGCCGCGCAATTCGCGGTCGAGCGCCTCCCCCTCGGCGGCGCGCATCGACGCGAGTCCGCCGAGCGCCGCGACGACGCCCCCGGCCAGCGCGCTCCGCACGCGCTCCTCGGGAAACGCGCGCTCCACGACGCGCGCCACACCGGGCAGGCCGAGCAGGCCACGCACGTCGAGTTCGCCGGGAACGCCGTGGTCGTCGCGCAACTGCCGCGCGGCGCGCAGGTACTGCTCGGCTGCGGCGAGGTCGAGCGCCACCGACTCGGACGGCGTGTCGCCCGCGACGCCGCGAATGGTGAGATCGACCTTGCCGCGATCGAGCTGGCCGGCCACCAACTGGCGAACTTCGCCTTCGAAGACGGCGAGTCCGTGTGGCAAGCGCACCCGCACGTCGAGGTGGCGGTGGTTGACGCTGCGCACTTCCACCTCGAAGCCGATGCCCTCCACCGCAAAGGTGGCATGTCCGTAGCCGGTCATGCTGCGGATCACCGCGGTTCCCCTTTCGCGGCCGCGATCGCCGCGGGCAGCGCTTCCAGCACTTCGTCCGGTGTCGCCGTCGCAGTGCCGACCTTGCCGACGACCACGCCCGCCGCGGCGTTCGCGACGACGGCCGCTTCGAGCAGCGAACCGCCCGCGCGCAGCGCCAGCGAGAGCGCTGCGATCGTCGTGTCGCCGGCGCCCTGCACGTCGAAGACCTCGCGGCGCGGCGTGCCGACGAAGCAGCCGCTGCCGTCGCCCTCGAAGAGCGCCATGCCCTCGGCGCCCCGCGTCACCACCACCGCGGCGCCACCCAGCTTGCGCCGCAGCCGCAGCGCCGCCTTGGCGAGGTCCGCGTTCGAGCGGATCCGCATCCCGGCGAGCGCCTCGGCCTCGCGCAGGTTCGGCTTCACGAGCGACGCGCCGTGGTACGGCGACAGGTCTTCCTTGGGATCGACGGCCACCGGCACGCCGTGCGCCTGGAGTTTGCGCATCGCGGCGCGCACGGTACCCGCCGCGAGGGTGCCCTTGCCGTAGTCCTCGACGATGGCGCCGTGCGCGCGCGGCGCGAAGTGGTCGATCGCGGCGAGCAGCGCGCGCGCAGCGCTGGTGGGAAGCGCTTCGGAGGTCTCGCGGTCGAAGCGCACGATCTGTTGCGAACGCGCGACGACGCGCGTCTTGCGCGTGGTGGGTCGCTCTGCGACGCGCACCGAACCGCGCGTGTCGACGCCCAACGCGGCGAGCAGCTCGAGCACGCGCTCGCCGGCGCGATCGTCGCCGACGGCCGTACAGAAATCGCACGCGGCGCCCAGTGCGATCACGTTGCGCACCACGTTGCCGGCGCCGCCCAGCACCATCGACTCGCGCTGCACGTGCACCACCGGCACGGGCGCTTCGGGGCTCACGCGCTCGACGTCGCCCCACAAGTACTCGTCGAGCACCACGTCGCCGAGCACCAGCAGCCGCAGCTCGCGGAACGAGTGGACCAACTTGGCGAGCCGCCGCGCATCGAGTCGCGCAGCCATCAGCGGGTGAGCCCCCGGCTCTCGAGTTCCTTGCGCGCCTGGTCGACGCGATCCTCCGCAGACTGCGTGCGCAGCCAGGCGAGCAGCTCGCGCATGCCGGCTTCGAGCGATACGCGCGCCTCGAAGCCGAGGTCGCGCGCGGCGGCCGCGACGTCGGCGTAGCAGTGGCGGATGTCGCCGGCGCGGAAGCGCCCCACCACTTCGGCGGCTTCCGTCACGCCGATCTCGCGGGCCAGCGTCTCGGCGATCTCGAGCACGCTCGTCGCGCGTCCGGTGCCGACGTTGTAGACGCCGCCGACCGCGGCGTCGCGCTCCATCGCCAGCAGGTTGGCCGCGACGATGTCCGACACGTGGGTGAAGTCGCGGCTCTGGCGGCCGTCCTCGAAGAGCACCGGCGCGCGGCCGTTGAGCAGCCGACTCGAGAAGATCGCGATCACGCCGGTGTACGGATTCGAGAGCGACTGGCGCGTGCCGTAGACGTTGAAGTAGCGCAGCGCCACCGTGGGGATCGCGTAGGCCGCGCCGACCGCGAGGAAGAGTTCCTCGTGGTCGCGCTTGGTGACCGCGTACACGGAGGTCGGCGCCAGCGGCTTCGACTCCGGCGTGGGTGCGGCTTCCAGCGCGCGCCCGCTGGCGTCTTCATGATCCCAGCGGCGCGCCTCGAGTTGTTCGTCGGAGCGCAGCCGCGGAAACACCAACGCGCCCTCGGAGCTTCCCGCAGAGACCTCCGGTTTCATCCCCGCGGAGCCCTCCGGTTTAGTCCCCGCGGAGCCCTCCGGTTTAGTCCCCGCGGAGCCCTCCGGTTTAGTCCCCGCGGAGCCCTCCGGTTTAGTCCGGTAGGCGCCCTCGCCGTAGATCGACATCGACGACGCCACCACCACGCGGCGCAGCTGCGCGCGGTGCTCGACCAGTTCTTCGAGCAGCACTGCGGCGCCGAGCGTATTCACCGACACGTAGCGCTCGATCTCGTACATCGACTGCCCGACGCCCACCGCGGCGGCTTCGTGGAACACCACCTCCACGCCGTCGAGTGCGCGCCGCACGGCGGCGTGGTCGCGCACGTCGCCCACCTGAAACTCGGCAGCGGGATTCAGATACGCGGGGGGCTCCCGCTTCGGACCGTGCACCTGCGGATCGAGCACATCGAGCACACGCACCGTGTGACCCCGCGCGAGCAGCGCGTCGACCAGATGTGAGCCGATGAAGCCGGCCCCGCCCGTCACCAGTACCTTCACGCCCCGCCCTCCGCTTTCGCGTGCACGCCCGCCAGTCCCCATCCGATCGGCTGGCCGCGCAGATGCCAGAGCAGGATCCAGCAGCGCTGGCGCCAGCGTTCGCGCTCGTGGCGCGACACCAGCGCGAGCGGCGCGCCGAAGAGCAACGCGAGCACCAGCTTGACGAGCCGTACCGCCATTACGGCATGCGCTTGTCCTGCCCCGCGGTTCTTGCGGAAGAAGTGATAGAGCGAGCGATGGTATTCGATGCGCGTCGGCAGCGGCACGATCTTCTTGGTGGAGGCGCCGTGGATGTGCACCAGCTTCGCCTCCGGCAGGTGCACCACGCGCCAGCCCCGGCGACGCATCTGGAAGAACCAGTCGGTCTCTTCGAGGAAGAAGAAGTAGTCCTCGGGCACCGGTCCGACCTGCTCGATCACCTCGCGGCGCACCACCATGCAGGCGCCCAGCACGGCTTCCACGTCGAGCGGTTGCTCGTGCTCGAAGCGCTTCGAGGGATACCGGAGCGGGAACAGCGTCTCGAGCACGCCGCGCGGGACGATTTCGAGCAGCAGCGTCGGAAAGTTGTGGATGCTGTTCTGCTTGCGGCCGTCCGGATGCAGCAGCAACGGGCCGACCGCACCGACGTCCGGGTGCGCGTCCAGGTAACGCACGCAACTCTCGAAGCCGTCGCGCTGCACGATCGTGTCGTTGTTGAGCAGGCACAGCATGCGGCCCTTCGCACGCGCGATGCCCGCGTTGTTGCCACCAGCGAAGCCGCGGTTGCGCGGCAGCGCGATCACTTCGGCCCACGGGAAGCGCTCGCGCACGGCTTCCACCGTGCCGTCGGCGGAACCGTTGTCCACCACGATCGTCTCGGTGTCGAGGCGTCCGGCGTCGCTGCGCGCACGGATCTCGCGCTCGATCGAGGCGAGACAGTCGAGCGCGAGGTCGCGCCCGTTCCAGGTGAGCAGGACGATCGAGAGATCCGTCACGACGCATGCCCGGCCGCGCTCTCGGGCGCCGGCAACGCGCGCAGCGCGCCGTCGCCGCGAAATCCACCCGCGTCGCCGCGCAGCGCGGGCAACGCGGCTGCGACGGCGCGTTCGGGCGTGAGCTGCGTCATGCAGCGGTGGTCGGTCGGACAGCGGCGGTGGTAGCAGGGACGACACGCGACGTCCGCCGCCAGCGCGCGCACGCGCTCCAGGTTCAAATTGGTCTTGGCGAGACTGGTCGGGCCGAAGAGCACGACGCTCGGTACGCCGAGCGCAACCGCCACGTGCCGCGCGCCCGCGTCGTTGCAGACCAGCACGCGCGCGCGCCGCATCACGGCCTTCATGCTTCCGAGATCGAGTTCGCCCGCCAACACCGCCGCCGGCGCGCGCATCGCCGCGGCCACGCGCTGCGCGAGCGGCGCCTCGCCCGGCGCGCCGAGCACCACCACGCGCACCCCTTCGGCGGCCAGCGCGTCGCCGACCGCCGCGAACGACGCGGCGGGCCACAGCTTCGACGGTCCATACGAAGCGCCCGGCGCGAGCGCGGCGAGCGGCTGGTCCGCCCCGATCTGGTGCTTCGCGAGCAGCGTCCGAGCCGCCTCTTCTTCACGTTCGGTGACGAAGAGTTCGAGATGTGTTCCGCGCGCAGCGCAACCGATCGCCTCGACGAGACCGAGCACATGCCGCTCGCGCGCGACCGGTCCGGCGGGCGGCTCGACCGCGACGTCGAGCAACGCGCGCCGGCCCTGGGTCCGATAGCCGACCACCCGGCGCACGCCCGCGCAGCGCATCAGCAACGCCGCCGCGAACGAGTCCGGCAGGCAGACACCGAGATCGAAGCGGCGCGGGCGCAGCGCCAACCCCTCGCGCAGCAGCGCAGCGACGCCGCGGTGATGCGAGCGGAGCGGCACCACGGCGTCGAACCACGGCGCGCCCGCGACCAGCGGCAGCAGCTCGGCCCGCGCGTGCAACACGATCTGCGCGCGCGGCTGCGCCGCGCGCAGCGCGCGGAAGCCGGGCGTCGCCATCACGACGTCGCCCGCCCAGTTCGGGGCGCGCACCAGAATCTGTGGGGCGCGCACGGAGATCTGCTGCGGGTCGATCATCGCCCCACCCATCTACCACCCGCCGTGACGGACCGCCAGCAGCTCGCGCGCAGCGCTCTCGACCGCCGACGGCGTGACGAGGCGCAGGCAGATCGCCGTCGCGCAACCGCGTCGGCACGGACTGCACGCGACCGGCACCCGGAGCGTGCGCGACGGCGTCGCCGGATATGGTTCGTTCTCGACCGGGTCGGTCGGACCGAGGATCTGCAACACCGGCGTTCCGACCAGCGACGCGATGTGCATCGGTCCAGTGTCGCCACCCAGGTAGAGCCGACACTGCTCGAGCAGCGCGGCGAGTTCGCCGAGCGACGCCGTCGCAGGCGCCAGCGTCGCGGCGCCGCCCGACGCTGCGACGATTTCCTCGGCGAGCGCGCGCTCGCTCGCGACGGGACCGAAGAGCACGATCGACGCGACGCCGGCGGAGTCGCGCAAGCGCCGCGCCACCTCGGCATGGCAGGCGGCACTCCAGCGCTTGTGCGGCGTGCCGGCGCTGCTGCCCGGGTGGATCGCCACGGGCGGCACGCCGCCGACGGCGCTCGCCATGCGCGCGCGCGCCGCCGGGTCGACGCGCCACGGTTTCGGCGATGCGCGGGCGCCCTTCGCCACGAACTCGACCAGCCCGCGATTGCGCTCGAAGCGCGAGATGCGCCGCGGCCCGATTCGCGCGCGCGCGTTGGAAAACAGCCAGGCGCTCTCGCGCGCGAAGGGCCGGGCGTAGCTGACGCGGCGCGGCGCTCCGCTCGCGAGCGCCAGCAGACCGCTCTTCAGGATCGCGTGGAAGTCGAGCACCAGGTCGAAGCGCCTCCGGCGCAGCGTCCCGATGAAACCGAACAGCGCGCGCGCCGCTGCGAGGAGCCGCCCGCGGCGCAGCGCCGCTTCGATCTCGGCGCGCGGAAACACCAGCACCTCGTCGACCCACGGTTGGCCCTCGATCGCGGAACGCGACGCCGGTTCGACGAGCCACGCGAGATGGGCGCCGGCGTACGCGCCGCGCAACGCCGAGGCGGCGGGCAACGTGCGCACCACGTCGCCTACGGCACCGAGCCGGATCAGCAGAACGCGATCCGCGGCCGGCGGTTGCGACAGTGCGTTCGCGCACGGCGAGATGGTGACGGCGAACCTCGCGCTGGGGTTGGGTCGCCGGTAGGATACGCCGCCATGCTGCTGCCCCGCACCCTCGCGCGCTCGATCGCTGCCGAGGTGCTGGTCTTCGCGGGGATCGGCTTCCTCGCCTTCATCGTGATCCTGTTGGTCCAGAACCTCGCGCAGCGGCTCGAAGAGCTGGTCGCCGTCGGCTTGTCGTTTCGCGATGCGGGCGCGGTCGTGATCCACCTCGTGGGCATGGTGGCACCGTACGCCGTGCCGGTCGGATTCCTGTTCGGCGTGCTCGCCGCGGTGGGAAGGCTCTCGGCCGATTCCGAAGTGACCGCGATGCGCTCGTGCGGCCTCGGCCTCGGCGCGATCTTCGGGCCCGTGCTCGCGGTCGCGCTGGTGGTCGCGTCGCTCACCGCGCTGCTGATGATCCGCGTGGAGCCCGCGGCGCGGAGGGACCTGCGCGCGGTGCTGGCGGACGTCGCGTCGCGCGGCGCGATCTTCAGGCCCGGTCGTTTCCGCACGGTGGGCGGCCTCGTGCTCTACATCCAGTCGCGCGACCTCGACGACGAGAGCCTGCTGAAGCGGATCTTCATCGCCGATCGCAGCAACCCGAAGCGGCCGTTCCTGATCTTTGCGCAGTCGGCCCGCTTCCGTTTCGACCCCGATCAACTGCTCATCCATCTGGAGATGGAGAACGGCGACATCCATCTGGAGTCCACCGATCTCTCCGAGCACCAGCGCATCGCCTTCGCGGGCTTCGACTACACGCTCGACGCCAGCGCGTTGATCGACGCAGCGCGCCAGCTCAAGCCGAGCGAGATGGATCTGGGCCAGCTCTCCGACGTGATGGACAACCCGCCGAGCGCATCCCCCGGCCGCTCGCTGTCCCAGTATCGCGCCCACTTCCACCGGCGCATGGCGATTCCGTTCGCGCCCTTCGTATTCGCTGCGCTGGGCGTTCCGCTTGGCCTGCGGCGCTCGCGCGCGGCGCGCTCGTGGGGCGTCCTGGTCTGCATCGCACTCGTCGCGGCCTACTACACGCTGCTCGGCTTCGGCCAGTTCATGGGCGAGACGGGGCGCATGCCCGCCGCGATCGCGCTCTGGATCCCGAACGTGGTGTTCGGCCTGGCGTCGATCCCGCTGCTGCGCAGCGCCCAGCGCGGCATGGCGTGACGATCGCGACACCGCCCGGCTTCGTCGCCGTGAACGAGGGTGACGGCCGCTGGCTGGCGGACGCGACGCTCGCGGACGATCTGCGGCGCGCCCACCTACTCGACGCGGACGGAGTGCGAGCAGCGCTCGCGCGTGCCGAAGGTGCAGAGGGTCGAGCGCGGACGGCACTCGTGTCGATCGGCCTCGCGCAACTGGTGTTGCGCGGTGTGCACCGCGGCGGCCTGCTCGGGCCGCTGCTCGGCGATGCGTTGTTTGGGCCCGATCGCCCGCTGCGCGAGATCGCCGTGACGGCGGCGCTGCGCAGCGCCGGCGCGCCCGTGCCACGACCCGCCTTCGGCGGTGCGTTCCGCAGTCACGGTGCGGGGAGCCGCGGCGCCTGGCGCGCTTTCGTGTGGAACGGCGCCGTCGCGACCTGGTTCGAAGCGGAGACGCGCGACGCCGAGGCGTGGCTGCGCGCGGGCCCGTCGCAGGCGTCGCTCGCGCGCGCCCTCGAGAGCGCCGGCGCGGCTGTGCGCCGCTTCCACGACGCCGGAGGCTCGCATCCCGATCTGCACCTGAAGAATCTGCTGGTGCGCGAACTCGCCGATCGCTGCGAGATCGTCGTGATCGACCTCGATCGCGCGCGAATCGTTCCCGACCTCGCCGCGCGCCAGCGCATGGCGCAGCTGATGCGCCTCTACCGCTCGCTGCTGAAGCGCGACCTGCTGCGCCTCGTCGGCGAGCCGGGCTGCACGGCGTTCTTCCGCGCCTACACCCGCGGCGACGACGCCCTACGCGATGGGCTGTTGGCACGCCTCCCCGCCGAGCGCCGTCGCGTCGCGCGCCACGCGCTCTGCTATTGGCGCTCCGAGTCTTCCTAGACCAGGTCTCAGCAGCAAGGCTGGTTGGAGATGCGGGCTACGTCGTCGAAGAACCGGGACTCCGAGCCAGCAAGCCTGGTCGTTGTCACCAGCGTTGCGCGCTCCGAGTCGGGATCAGAGCCCGGAATCGGATCGGGTCATCGTGGTTCACCCGCATTCGTGGCCGTGCCGCCTCGAACGGCGGAGCTGCCCGCAACGCTCGAGCCCGCTGCGCCGTCCGCGAAGCGATCGCGCTGTCGCAGACAGTCATCGGGCACCTTGGTAACGGCGATCGTGACGCCGCTCGCGAATACCTGCGTGCAGGCCGCGATGCGCTCGAACGGCCAGATGCCGAGCGCGAACGTCCGCTCTCTGCCCAGGTACCAGGCGTTGATCGAGGTGAGCTTGCCGGCGGACTGGATGCGCTCGAGATTCTCGCGCGTCAGAAGCTCCGGATGCAGCTCGATCACGACGAGCCGCTCGTCGTGCAGCGCCAGCAGGGCCGTGATCTGTGCGTCGGCGTCCGGGCCGCGGGGCGCGGCGCACAGCGCGACGCGCGGATCCAGGGAACGCGCGATCCGATAGTAAAGGGGAGCGTTCGCGACCTGGAAGATCACCCACTCGTAGGCGTCGTACCTGCGGACCAGCTCGATCGCTGGCGCGATGGACGCGGGCGTCTTGAACTCCGCGTTCAGCACCATCCGCCCGGCCGACCAGCGCAGTGCCGCCTCGAAGGTGTCTGGCGGCTGATCGAGGCCCTTCAGGTGGCAGCGTTCGATCGCCGCTGCGGGGAGCGCGTCGATGGGGCCCTGGCAGTCCGTGGTGTGGCCGAGCGTGCGGTCGTGGAAGAGGAACGGCACTCCGTCGGCCGAGACTCGGAGGTCCGTCTCGATGGCGTCCACGCCCGCCTCGCGCGTCTTCTCGAAGCGGGCGATCGTGTTCGGGTCGTGGTGGCCCCATCCGCCGCGATGGGCGACCACACGGAGTCCCGCGAGTCGTTCGCGCAGCGTCGGTTGGAGTGGCGGAGCCGCAACCGAATGCGAAGCCAGCAGCACTCCGATCGCGACCAGCAATCGGCAGCACATCCGCTCGACTCGGGGTGCGTCGCTCCACGGCACGAGCACCGGACGACGTGTGTCCATCATCAATTGTTAGCACTGGCCGTTCTGAACCGGTGCCGACCGGAGAATTGCCCCAGACCTCCCCGCCGAAAGGACCGCCTGATCCAAGAACCACTCCGTGCCGCGCACGTTCGCTCACGAGATGTACCGAGATATCCAACTTCTCGGCCAGGCTTCTAACGCCGCTTCGCACGCAGCGTGCGTTCGAGCCAGTCGACGAAGGCATCACCCGCTTCGACTTCGAGAGCCGCGACGAGCACGCGTACGTCGACCCCGTGCGCCCAACGCGGCAGGATCTTGAGGGCGTCCTTCTCGGTGGTGATCCAGAGCGGCGCTGCGCCGAGATCGCGCAGGTCGCGCTCGCGGTAGCGGTGGTGATCGGGAAAACTGCGCGCGGCCACCACCGTCGCGCCGAGCGCTTCGACGCTGCGGCGCAGCGAAGCGGGTCGCGCGATGCCGCTGAGCAGACCCACCGCGCACCCGGCGAGCTGCTGGGGCGACACCCCGGCGCCACCCGCGAGCGGTCGCATCGACACCGGACGGCGACACGCCGAGAACCAGCGCGCGCGAGCGGCGTGTGCGGCAATCGCGTCGGCGTCGGAGAGCGGCAGCGGTCCGTCCACCACCAGCAGCGCATCGGCGCCGCGCAGCGCCGAGAGCGGCTCGCGCAGTGGACCGCGCGGCAGCAGATGTCCATTGCCGAGCCCCGAGCCGTCGAACGCCACCACCTCGACGTCACGCGCCAGCCGGTGGTGCTGGAGGCCGTCGTCGAGCACCAACACGTCGACGCCGAACGCGGCGATCGCCCGCAATCCGACGACCCCCCGATCCGGTCCAACCAGCACCGGCACACCGGGCGCGTGCGCGGCGAGCAGCAACGGCTCGTCGCCGGCTTCGTCCGCCGTGGAACAGAGAAAGCGGCCGTCGGACACCACCGTCACGCGCTCGCGCCCGCGGCGCCCGTAGCCGCGGCTCGCGAGCGCCACCTTGTGGCCGCGCGCGCGCAGCTGCGCCGCGATCCAGGCCGCCGCCGGCGTCTTGCCCGAGCCGCCCACCACCAGATTGCCGACGCTCACCACGCGACACGAAAGACGCGCCGGCGTACGGAAGCGCGACCCGCGCAGCCGCCGCGCCGCCAGCGCGCCGATTCCGTAGAGCCAGGAGAGCGGAACGAGCGGCGCGAGCGCGGCGCGGAGGAGCAGGCTCGGCTCGCGCTCGTCGAACCACGCCGGACGCCGCACGCCGATCATGGCCGCGCTCCAGCGCCCGCAAGAACCCGCTCGACGAGCGCGCGGCTGCGCTCGGTCGCGCCGCGATGGCGATCCAACTCGCGACGCGCGGCTGCGCCGCAGGCGTCGGCCTGCGCGGGGTCGCGCAGCCATGCGCCGACGGCGCTCGCGAGAGCGGACGCGTCGGCCAGCGCGCGGCCGCCGCCGCACGCGAGCAGCATCGCCGCCGCCTCCCGCACCGCCTCGACGTGGGGTCCGAACAGCACGGCGCGCCCTGCGTAGGCCGGCTCGAGGACGTTGTGACCGCCGAGCGGCGCCAGCGTCCCGCCGACGAACGCGAAGCGCGCAAGCGCGATTACCGCCGGCGCTTCGCCGAGCGTGTCGAGCAGCAACACCTCGCCCGCCGCAAGCGGCGTCGGGTTGGCGTCGCTGCGGCGGCGCCAGCGGACCGCGCGCGCGGCGAGCAGCCGTATTACTTCCTCGATCCGCTCGAGATGCCGCGGCGCCAGCACCACTGCGCTCGCGAGCCCCGCGCGCTGCGCCGCCGCGTGGGCGTCGAGCACGGCCGCCTCTTCGCCCGGTCGCGTGCTCGCCGCCACCCAGAACGGCGCGCCGGCGAGTACGCGGGCGAGATCCGGTGCCAGCTCCAGACTCGCGCTCGGCGCTTCCAGCTTGAGATCTCCCGTCACCGCGATGCGATCCGCCGCGACGCCGAGTGCGGCGAAGCGCTCCGCGTCGGCTTCGCTGCGAGCGCCCACCGCGCGCAGGCGTTCGAAGCTGCTGCGCATCAGCGGCGCGACCTTCTGGTAGCGCGGCAGGCTGCGCTCCGAGATGCGCCCCGAGACGACCGCCACCGGAACGTGACGGCGCGTCGCGGCCGCGATCCAGCACGGCCAGAGTTCCGTCTCGACCAGCACCAGCGCTGCCGGCGCGACACGCGCGAGCGCCGCCTCGACACACCACGGGTGGTCGAGCGGCGCATAGCAGAGCGGAACCTCGGGCCGCGTGCGCGCGAGGACGGCGCGACCCGTCGCCGTGTTGGTGGACGCCAGCACCGCGCGACCGTGCTGGCGCAGGGCGTCCAGCAGCCGCGTCGCCGCGAGGATCTCGCCGACGCTCGCGCCGTGCACCCACACCGCGCCCGCCACGTGCGGCCCGCGCAAGCCGAGGCGCTCGCCGAAGCCGGCGCGCCAGGCCGGCTTCGCCAGCAGCGCCGCGCCCGCGACCGGCGCCAGCACCAGCGTCGCGAGCGCCGCGACGCCGTGCCTAACGAGCGCCGCCGCCATCGATCATCTCGCAGGCGATCTCTGCCGCGTGTTGCGCCGCCCCCCCCGCGCCGAGGCGCTGCGACACGACCTCGAAGCGTGATTTCTGGAGGGCGCCCGCCGGACCGCGCAACAGCTCGGCCAGCGCGCTCGCAATGCGTTCGGGGCGAGCCTGCTCTTGAAGGAACTCGGGCACGATCGGCGCGCCCGCGATCAGGTTCGGCAGCAGCATCGACGGCACGCGCACCATCCGCCGCACGATCGCGACCGAGAGCGGGTTCGCGCGCCCCGCGGCGACGTGCGGACAGCCGAGCAGCGCCAGTTCGAGCGACGCGGTGCCGGGCTTCGCGATCGCCGCGTCCGCCGCGATCATCGCCTCATGGGTATGCCCCTCGACCACCGTCACGGGGAGCGTCTGCTGCGCCAGCACGGCGTCCACCTCGGCGCGCCGCAGCGAAGGCGCGACCGCCACCGCGACGACGACCTCCGGCAGCAGCGCGCGCAGCCGCGCCGCACTCTCGAGCTGGAGCGGCAGGCCGTAGCGCAACTCGTTGTGGCGCGAGCCGGGCAGCAGCAGCACGAGCAACTGTCCCGGCGAGACGCCGAGCGCCGCGCGCGCCGCCCCGCGGTCGGTGCGTTCGCGCACCGCGCGCAGCGGGTCGACGAGCGGGTGGCCGACGAAATCCGCGCGCAGTCCGCTGCCCGCGTACACGCCGACTTCGAACGGGAAGATCACGGCCATGCGGTCGACGCGACGCGCGATCTTCGCGATGCGGCCGGTGCGCCACGCCCAGACCTGGGGCGAGACGTAGTAGAGAATCGGTACACCCGCGCGTTTCAGCCTCCGGGCCAGCGGGATGTGGAGATCCGGCGCATCGACCAGCACGGCGAGCGCCGGTTTGCGCGCGCGCGCCGCGGCCTCGAGCCGCCGCCACGCGGCGAACACGCGGGGCACCGCGCTGAGCACCTCGATCATCCCGCCCACCGCGACGTCGGACTGGGACACCAGGATCTCCGTGCCGGCGCGCTCGAGATGGGTCCCGCCGAGACCGAAGCAGCGCGTGTCGGGGCGCAGCGCGCGCAGCGCCAGCACCAATTCGGCCGCGTGCACGTCACCCGACGCGTCGCCGGCCGAGATCAGCACGTCGCTCATTGGAGTTCGTCGAGCGGGGGCATCGCCGCAACCACGCGCAGCGCGGTGCGCAATGCCCGCAGCGCGGCCGCGGCGCCCTCGTCCTGCACGCGCCGCTCGCGCACGGCTTCGAGAAAATCGGCGAGCTGCGCGGCGAGCGCGTCCTCGGGGTCGAAGCGGATCGGCTCGACGTCGATCTTCGGGGCGCCGCCGGCCTCGATGCGGCGACGCAGGATCACCGCCGACTTCTCGAGGAAGTCGATCGAGAAATAGCCGTCGGCCTGGAAGAAGCGGATCTTGCGCATCGGCTTCGGCGAGACGCGGCTGGCGGTGAAGTTCGCGACGCAACCGCTAGGGAAGCGCAGCCGCGCGTTCGCGATGTCCACCTGCGTCGAGAGCACCGGCACGCCGATGGCCTCGACCGACTCCGGCTCCTCGCCGACCAGGCGCTGCACGATGTCGAGGTCGTGGATCATCAGATCGCGCACGATGTCGACGTCGGTGGCGCGACCCGGGTAGGGACCCATGCGGTGCGCCTCCACGAAGCGCGGCCGGCGGATCAGCGGCGCCATCGCGCGCAGCGCGGCGTTGAACCATTCGAGATGCCCGACCTGCACCACGCGGCCGTCGCGCTGCGCCTGCGCGAGCAGCGCTTCGGCTTCGGCGAGCGTGGCCGCGATCGGCTTCTCGATCAGCACGTCGAGCCCGGCCGCGAGCACTTCCCGCACGACTTCGAAGTGCACAACGGTGGGAACCGCGACGATCGCCGCGTCGGCGTGCGCGAGCAGTTCGCGAAAATCCGTCGCGGCCGCTGCACCGAACTCGCGGCCCACGGCTTCCGCGCGCGCGGCGTCGAGGTCGGCGACGCCCGCGAGTGTCACGCCCGGGCCGGCGTCGCGCAGCGCCGCCAGCTTCGAGGCGTGAAGCCGGCCCATGTGACCGGCGCCGACCACCGCGATCCGCAAGCTGCGCGTGGCGGTCACGACCCGCCCTCCGGGCCCGTCTCCGGTACACCGAGCAGCGCAATCCCGAGGGCATCGGCGCGCTGCACCACGACTTCGCGCTCGAGCACGAGCGTGCGTCCGGCTTCGATCGCCAGCAGCGCCACGCCGGCTTCCGACAAGGTCGCGACCGTATCCGGTCCGATCGTCGGGAAGTCGAAGCGCGGGTCCTGTCCCGGTTTCCAGACCTTGACGACGCAGACCTGGCCGCGGCCGAGCGAGCCACCGCGGCGGATCGTCGCATCGGTGCCGTCGATGGCCTCGACGGCGAGCACGCTGCGCTCGCGCACCACCAGCGTCTGCCCGATGTCGAGGCGGCCGATCGCCTTGGCGAGCGGCCAGGCAAAGGCGACGTCGGCGAGCTGCGCGGGCGTCGGTACGACACCGCCCAGGGGACCCACCGGCGCGAGCAGATGCGGTGCGTAGAGGGCTTGCGAAGGCACGCGGATCCCCTCGGCTTCGAGCGCGTCGCCGAGCGCGCGCAGGATCGAGTCGTCGCTGCGATCGCGCAGCCCGGCGATGAAGGCGGCGCCGCGCTCATCGAGGCGGATCAGGTCGGAGCCGGCGAAGAGGTGTTCCTTCGCCACGCCCCCGGCGACGACGGCTTCGAGCGCTTGCGCGTCGTGCAGCGCGCGAAACAGCGCGCCGAGTTCGCCGAGTCGCACCCAGTGCAGGGCGTCCACCTCGGCCTCGAGCGCCGGTTCGGCGAACCCCCGGAACGCGACCGCCACCACCCGCCGCCCCATGCGCCGCGCCCCGCGCGCCACTTCAAACGGCAGCCGCCCTGCCCCGGCTACGAGTCCCACCGTCGCGGCGATCGCATCCGACACGCTAGGAGACTGACCCAAGATGGATCCCGCCGCCCGGAAGCCGACGCGTGTGGCGCGGGGGCGTGACGTTCGTCCGAAACGTCCTCGGCGGACGGATGTCGCGGCT
>JAGSPS010000317.1 GCA_018262315.1 Deltaproteobacteria bacterium
GCCGCGCGCGTGCTCGCGTGGTGGATCGGGTTCAAGATCGAGAACAGCTCGGCGGCCTTGTCTCCGTCGCCGAGCTCTGCGAAGGCGATCACGGTCCACGCGGCGGCATGCGTGTACTGCCCGCCGTTCTCGCGCACGCCGGGCGGATAGCCCTTGATGTACCCGGGGTCGACCGCCGCGTGATCGAAGGGCGGCGTGAAGAGCAGCACGAGCCCGTCGTCGCGGCGCACCAGTTGCTGGTCCACCGCCGCCATGGCGCGGCGCGCACGGTCCGGATCGGCGGCGCCCGAAAGCACCGCCCACGACTGCGCGATCGCGTCGATGCGGCACTCGCTGCTCGCAGCCGAGCCGAGCGGCGTGCCGTCGTCGAACCAGCCGCGCCGATACCAGTCCCCGTCCCACGCGTCTCGCTCGAGTGCGATCGCGAGTTGCGCTGCGTGCGCCCGCCACGCGGCGGCGCGCGCGGTTTCGCCGCGAGCCTCGGCCAGCGGCGCAAACGCCGCGAGCGTCGCGTGCAGGAACCAGCCCAGCCAGACGCTCTCTCCCTTGCCGCCCTCGCCGACCCGGTTCATGCCGTCGTTCCAATCGCCGGTGCCGAAGAGCGGGAGCCCGTGCCCACCGACCGCGAGGCTCCGGTCGAGCGCGCGCGCGCAATGCTCGAAGAGCGTCGCCTGCTCGTCGGCGATCATCGGCTGGAAGTAGGAATCGTGTTCGCCCTCGCGGAGCGCCGGTCCGTCGAGGAAGGGAATCGTTTCCTCGAGGATCCCGGCGTCGGCGCTGACGCCGACATACTGCGCTGTGGTGTAGGCCAGCCAGATTCGATCGTCGGCGATCCGCGTGCGAACACCCTGACCCGAGTGCGGAAGCCACCAATGCTGCACATCCCCCGTGACGAACTGCCGCGCGGCCGCTCGCAGCAGATGCTCCCGGGTCAGATCGGGCCGCGACACCACCAGCGCCATCCCATCCTGGAGCTGATCGCGGAAGCCGAAGGCGCCACTCGCCTGGTAGAAGGCCGAGCGCGCCCACACCCGGCAGGCGAGGGTCTGGTAGAGGAGCCAGCGGTTCAGCAGCAGATCGGTGGAACGGTCCGGGGTGCGCACCTGCACGGTGCCGAGCACGTCGTCCCAGTGCTGCTCGACCGCGCCGAGAACCGCGTCGAGGCTCGTGCGGCGGTAGCGCGTGACGAGTGCGAGTGCCTCCGCGCGGCTCGCGGCCTCGCCGAGGAAGAAGACCACCTCGGCAACTCCGTTCTGTTTCAGATCGAGCCACGTCTGGAGCGCGCCGCAGGGATCGAGACCCGCGCCGACGCGGCCCGAGAGCGGGGCGTCCCGCAGCAGTGCGGCGGGCTCTGCGAGCGTGCCGTTGCGGCCGAGGAACTCGCTGCGGTCGCCGGTCCACGCGAGCTGTCGTCCGCCGAGGTCCGCGAACGCCACGCGCTCGCCGAAGCCCGTCCGCCACCGATTGCGCGCGAGCAGTACGCCGGTGTCGGGATCGATCTCGGTCACGACGAACGGCGCCGACGCGCCCCGCGACGGGCCGAGCACCCACTCGACGTAGGCAGTGAGAGAAAGGCGGCGCGCGCGGCCCGAACGATTCGTGACTTTCAAGCGCGAGATCTTGATCGGGTCGCCGAGCGGAACGTATTGGACCAGCTCGAGCGAGAGACCGTGCGCGGCGTGCTCGAAGCGGCTGTAGCCCTGCCCGTATCGCGCGACGTAGTGTCCGGCTGGATCGCGAATCGGGAGCGCGGTCGGACCGAGAAGCACGCCGTCGTCTTCGTCGCGCACGTACAGCACCTCGCCCGGGGGGTCGCCGACGGGATCGTTCGACCAGGCCGTGAGCTGGTTCTCGCGACTGCTCCCGGACCACGTGTAGCCGCCGCCCTCGACCGAGGTCTGGAATCCGAAGCCGGGGTTGGCGACGACGTTGACCCACGGCGCCGGCGTCCACTGTCCCTCGCCCAGCATCGTCACGTACTCGCGCCCGCCCGCCGCGAATCCGCCGAGGCCGTTCCAGAACTCGAGACCGGAACGCGGCGGCGCCGGCTCTCGCGACGCACTCGCCGGCAGGCGTCGCGGCGGCGCGACGACGGCCTCCGCCCGGCGCTTGAGCTGCTCGGAGAGGCTCCCGAGTCGGCCCACCAGGACCGCTCGCGCCACGCTCTGGAGCAGGGTGCGTACCTCCACCGAGACCAGATCGGTGCGCAGAACGAACACCGTACCACGTACACTCTCCGTCTCGCGGCGCTGCTGCGAATGGCTGGCGCGAACCATCGCTTCGACCGACGCCTGGAGCTCCTGGGCGTACGAGGGTGGCCGCTCGTTCAGGATCACGAGGTCGACGGAGAGCCCCTTCATCCGCCAGTACTCATGAGCGCACAGCAGTTGGCGGAGCAGTTGGAGGTCGTCGGCTTCGTCGATGCGGACCACGACGATCGGCAGGTCGCCGGAGATCCCATGGGCCCAGAGAGCCGCGGGTCCCTGCTCGTTGCGCTCGAGCATGGCGGAGGAGGGCCGCAGCATCGGATCGGAATAGAGCACGTGGTTGGCGAGGCGTTGGAAGAGGTGCGCATCGTCCGGGCCGACACCCAGATGGTGCAACTGGACCTGGGCCTGCGTCCACGCCAGCGTGACGGCGCGCTGGAACGCCGTCGGGTCCTGGTGCTTGTCGGCCAGATCGAGCACTTCGGCACGCGACGGCGCGACGAGCGTCCAGAACGCCACGCGCGCCGTCGCGCCGGGCGGGATCCGCACGCGACAGCGCAGGCTGAAGATCGGATCGAGAACGGCGCCCACCGTTCCCGCGAGCGGCTGGCTGTCCATCACGGAGAGCGCCGTGCGGAGCGTGCGCCCGCGGCCGAGGAAGCGCGCGCGGTCGGTCTCGTAGTGCAGAGCGCCCACGCGTTCGCCCTCGACCACCGCGAGATGAGCGGCGAAGACCTCCGGCTCGCCGGGCGACCGCCGTCGCCGCGTTGCGAGCAGCGCGCCGATCTCGGAGACGAACTCGGTCGACACGAACAGCTTGGAGAAGGCCAGGTGCGCCGCGTCCGCCGCGGGCGGCGCGAGCACGATCTCCGCGTAGGAGGTGAGCTCGATCTCCCGCACGCGGCTTCCGAGGTTCGAAACCGACACCCGGCGCACTTCGGCGTCGTCCTCGGCGGAGACCGCGATCTCGAGCGTCGTCCCGATGCTGCCGTCGCGGCGGGCGATCTCGACGTGATCCTCGGAGAACTCCACCTCATAGGCGTCCGGCTCGGCGCCGCTCGGCTGGTAGCCGGCCGACCACAGCGCGCCGCTCTGCGGATCGCGCAGGAACACGTACGACCCGGATGCATCGCAGGTCACGTCCTCCTGCCAGCGCGTCACGGCGAGATCCCGCCAGCGGCTGTAACCCGAGCCGGACCCGGTGACCATCACGGTGTAGCGGCCGTTCGAGAGCAGATGCGTGCGGGGGATCGGATCGTGCGGCGAATCGAAGCGGCGCCGCGCCGGGGGAACCAGCTCGCGGACGTTCGCCACCGCCCGCACTTCCTCGGCGCGCGGGCGGGCGACGGCGACGCCCCTCGGTGTCCGCTCCTGCAACAGCAGCTCGGTCGCCTGGATCATCGGCTCGGCGTGGAAGCGGGCGCGCATCGCCCCGTCGCCGAGGGCGTTGGCGATCGCAATCACGGTCATTCCCTGGTGATGCGCCATGTAGGCGCGGACGATCGCGACCGGCTCGTCCTCGGGGAGTCGCGCGGGGGTGTAGTCGAGCGCCTCGTACCAGCCGAAGCGGCCGCGGCCGCCGGCGGCGGCGAGACGCGTGAAGTTCTTCACGGCGCCTTCCGGATCCACCATCGCCGCGAGCGCCGTTGCATAGGGCGCGATGACCGCATCGCCTCCGAGTCCGCGTTTCAAGCCGAG
>JAGSPS010000318.1 GCA_018262315.1 Deltaproteobacteria bacterium
TTCCTCGAGCTGTTGCGCGGCGTCGAATCCGACCTGCACGGCGAGACGATCGAGACCTTCGCCGACCTCGAGCGCTACTGCTATCGCGTCGCTTCGACGGTGGGCCTGCTGCTGGTGCGCGTGCTCGAGGCGCGCCATCCCGATGCGCTCGAGTACGCCCGCCAGATGGGCATCGCCGTGCAGCTCACCAACGTGCTGCGCGACGTGGGCGAAGACGCGGCCTCGGGTCGCATCTACCTCGCCCGCGAAGACCTCGCGCGGATGGGCGTGCACCCCGCGAGTCTGCGTGAGGGCAAGATGACCGAGGAGATCCGGCTGCTGCTCGCGCTCTATGCCGAGCGCGCGCGGATTCGCTACGAGAGCGCGGCACGCCTGCTCCCCGCCGAGGACCGCAACGTCCTCCGGCCAGCCGAGGCCATGGGCCGCATCTACCGAACCCTGCTCGACGAACTCCATGCGCGAGGCTTCCCGTGCCTCGGGCCGTCGCTGCGCTTGTCGAAGCCGCGGCGTTTCGCGATCGCGGCGGGCGCGTTCCTCGGCGTCAGCGCGGGTGCGCGGGCATGAGCGAAGTCCGCGAGCGGAAGCTCGCCCACCTCGAACTGTGCATCGAGCGCGACGTCGAGTCGCAGCGCTCGACGCTGTTCTCCGAAGTGCAGTTGCTGCACGAGGCGCTGCCGGAGCTGGCGTGGCACGAAGTCGACGCGTCGGTGGAACTGCTCGGGCGCCGGCTCCAGGCTCCGATCGTGATCACCGGGATGACGGGCGGCGCGCCCGAGGCGCGCGCCGTGAACCTGGCGCTCGCGACGGCGGCGCAAAAGGTCGGACTCGCGATCGGCGTGGGGTCGCAGCGCGCGATGTTGCAGGATCCTTCGCTCGCCGATTCGTACCGGATGCGCGACGCCGCGCCCGACGTGCTGCTCTTCGCCAACCTCGGTGCCGTGCAGGCGCGCGAAGCCGGGCCCGAGCGGGTCGCCGCGCTGGCACGCGCGATCGGCGCCGACGCGCTCTGCATCCATCTCAATACGGCCCAGGAGTTGGTGCAGGACGAGGGCGACCGCGACTTCCGCGGCCTGCTCGCGACGATCGCAACACTCGTGGAAGAGCTGCCGGTGCCGCTGATCGTGAAGGAGACCGGCTGCGGCTTCGGCCCGGCGACGCTCACGCGGCTGCGCGCGATCGGCGTGGCGCTGGTCGACGTGGCGGGCGCCGGCGGTACGACGTGGACGGGTGTCGAGGCGCTGCGCGGCTCGGCTCGCCAGCGCGCGCTGGGCGAGACGCTGCGCGAGTGGGGCATCCCCACGGCGGCGTCGCTGCTGTTTGCCGAGCGAGCGGGCGTCGCGGCGATCGCGTCGGGCGGGATCCGCAGCGCGCTCGACGTGGTGCGAGCGCTCGCGCTCGGTGCGCGCGCCGCCGGGCTCGCGCTGCCGTTCCTGCGCGCCTACGCCAGCGGCGGCGCACCGGCGGTGCTCGAGAGTGCGGAGCGACTCGCGGAGTCGGTGCGCGCGGTGATGGCGCTCACCGGAACGCGTCGCGTCGAAGACCTGCGGCGCGTGCCGCGCGTGCTCGGTCCCGAATTGGCGCGCTGGGCGGCGCTCGAAGAGGTCCCGTCGTGATCCTGCCGCCGATTCCAGCCGAGACTCCCGAGGAGCCGCGTCCGGCGCGACCGCGCCGCGCGAAGGCCGACAAGGATCGCACGCAGCAGCGCATTCTCGATGCCGCAGCGGGGCTCTTCGCCGCGCGCGGTTACGACGGCGCCAGCATCACCGCGATCGCAGCGCGCGCCGGCGTGAGCCGCTCTGCGGTGTTCTGGCACTTCAGCGACAAGAGCACCCTGTTCCGCGAGACCTTCCGGCGCATGCTGGTGCCGTTCGTCGAAGAAGTCGCGCGTTCGCTCGAAGACAGCGACCCGACGCAGCGGCTGGTTCAGCTCTTCGGCGTCTACGAGCGATTCGTCGCCGAGCAGCGCCCGGCGATCCAGGCGATCGTGCGCTGGGTGATCGAATCGGAGACATTGCGCGCGTCGTTGCGCGAGCCGATCTTCGTGCTGCACGACCAGTTCGCGCGCGACGTGCGAGACGCGCTGCTGCCGCTCTACGACGAACCCGAGCACGCCGAAGCGACCGCCATGGGCATCGTCTCGATGCTGCACGGAAACCTGTTGCTCGCGATTCTCGACCCTGACCCGCGCAAGGACCGCATCCGCCGCGCGGGTTTGCGGCGGGTCGTCGCGCGAGTCCTCGAACCGGGCGAGCGGGGATCTCGGTGACGCAGGGTGCGGAGCGTTTGGCCCTCCGGAACATCGTGCATGGCGCGCAGCGCCTGGCCCTCCGGATCATCGAGCCCGGCGCCGTCGCCGCGCCCGCGATCGCAACGCCGCGCCGCACCGGAGACCCGGAGTCGCAGGCGCTGCTCGCCCGCGCGCAGTCGGAGAACTTCCCGGTGGCGCCGCGCTGGCTGCCGCGCGGGCTGCGCGACGATCTGCTCGCGATCTACGGCTTCGCGCGTCTCGTCGACGAAGCGGGCGACGCGGCTCCCGGCGACCGGCTCGCGCGCCTCGACGCGATCGAGAGCGACCTCGAGCGAGCGGCCCGCGGCGCCGCGCAACATCCGCTGCTGCGACGCCTCACGCCCGCGCTGCAAGCCGGTCGCTTGCCACTCGCTCCGTTTCGGCAGCTGATCGCAGCGAACCGCCGCGATCAGTTCGTCGTGCGCTACGCGGACTGGGAAGAGCTGCTCGGCTACTGCGCGCTGTCGGCCAACCCCGTCGGCGCGCTGGTGCTGCACGCGGCGGGTGCGGCGACGCCGACGCGCGTCGCGCTGTCGGACTCCGTGTGCACGGCGCTGCAGGTGCTCGAACACTGCCAGGACGTCGCCGAGGATCGCGCCAACGGGCGCGTCTACCTGCCGGCCGACGAGCTGGCGCGCTTCGGCGTGCGCGACGCCGATCTCGTGGCGCAGCCGGCGCCCGAGTCGCTGCGCCGCGCGAACGCGCACCCGGTGGCGCGCTCGCGCGCGCTGCTGGCGTCGGCACTGCCGCTCGTCGGGTCGCTGCGGGGAGCAGTGCGCTTTGCGGTCGCGGGCTACGCCGCGGGCGGCTTTGCCGCGGCCGACGCGCTGCAACGCGCGCACTTCGACCCGAGCGGTGGCGCGCCGCGCGCGCGGCGCCGCGACGTCGCGCGCCACGCCGTCTCGATTCTGTGGCGCGGCAGGCGGCGCGCGCAGCCGTGAGCGAGTCGCACGTCGTCGTTGTGGGGGGAGGACTCGCGGGCCTGCAAGCCGCGCTCGAATGCGCCGACGCCGGTGCGCGTGTGACGCTGCTCGAAGCGCGGCCCCGGCTCGGCGGCGCCACCTGGTCGACGACGCGCGGCGACCTCGAGATCGACAACGGGCAGCACGTGTTCCTGCGCTGCTGCACGGCGTACCGCGGCTTTCTCGCGCGTGTTGGCAGCGAGGACCGTGTCACCTTGCAATCGCGCCTCGCCGTGCCGGTGGCGGCGCCCGGTCGCGGCGTCGCGTGGATCCGCCGTCATGCGCTGCCGAGTCCCGCGCACCTTGCGCCGAGCCTGCTGCGTTTCCATCACCTGCCGTTCGGCGCGCGTGTGCACGCGGCGCTCACCGCGCAGCGCATCGCCGGTCTCGACCTCGGTGATCCCGCGCTCGACCTCCAGCGCTTCGGCGATTGGCTGGCTGCGCACGGCGAATCCGCCGCGGCGATCGACGGCTTCTGGGATCTGCTGGTGCGCCCGACGCTGAACCTGCCCGCGCGCGACGCCTCGCTCGCGCTCGCCGCCAAGGTCTTCCAGACCGGCTTCCTGGAGGAGACCGACGCGGCCGACGTGGGTTGGGCGACGCTGCCACTGCGCGCGGTGCACGCCGATCCCGCCGAG
>JAGSPS010000319.1 GCA_018262315.1 Deltaproteobacteria bacterium
CGGAAGCCGCCCATGCGATGAACCGCCTGCGGCGTGAGTCCCACGTGGCCCATCACCGGAATCTCGGCGCGCGCGATGCGCGCGATCGCCTCGGCGACGGCGAGCCCGCCTTCGAGCTTCACCGCTTGCGCACCGCCGTCCTTCACCAGCCGGATCGCGCTGCGCACGGCATCCTCGGACGACACCTGGTACGAGCCGAACGGCATGTCGCCGACGACCAGCGCGTGGCGACAGCCGCGTGCGACGAGTCGCGTGTGATAGACGACCTCGTCGAGCGTCACCGGGAGCGTCGTGTCGTGACCCTGCACGACGTTGCCGAGACTGTCGCCAACGAGGATCACGTCGATGCCAGCCTGGTCGAAAATGCGGGCGAAGGCGAAGTCGTAGGCGGTGAGCATCGCGATGCGCTCCGCGCGCCGCTTGCGAGCGGCGAGCGTGCGCACGGTCACACGGTGTTCACGGGACGAAGAGACGGAAATCGTCGACATGGGGGCTGCCTCCGGCGGCCCGCCGCGACGAAACCCCGGCGCATTGCGCCGAGGCTCCAGGCCCGAGTGACGCCGAAAACAAAAAACGCGCCCGCCGGTCGATGCCGGAGGCGCGTCGAATCGCGCAGGGACGCCGCGGGTCGCAAGGGAAACGACGACGCTGCGTGCGAGATCCGCTCGGCTCACCTCCGTCTCGGTCTGCCGGAGCAGATCCAAGCGATGGTTTGCTGGGGCTCGTCCTTCGTCTCGTCGGGCCTGTTCGCGAGGGCCCGAGTCGTCCTTCTGTAGGCGCTCGATGAAGATCGCACCTTGCGATTCCCCTCGAGCCGGCCGGGAGGGTACGAACGCGTGCGCTGGTGTCAACAGCGGCGCGGACTACTCGCGTTCCGCTTCCCGAACGAAGCGCGTGATCCGCTCGCGATCGGTCTCATCGACCACCTCGAAGCGCACGCCGGTCTCGAGGAAGCGCGCCTCGGCTTCGGGATCGTCGTCCTCGCGCCACGTCACCCGGCCCCGCGCCCGAACCGTGCCGTCCTCGCCCGGCAATGCGAACGCGACCGTGACGCCCTCGCCCACCGCGAGTCGCAATCGGGCGTGCAGGCAGACGCCGCCCGGCGACAGATTCGTCGCGTACTCGAGCGCGGCTTCGCCGTCGCGGCGGAAGACCTGCACGGCGATCGGAACCGCGAGATCGAGGCGCGGCTCGAAGAGCAATCGGCTCGCGTTCGGCTCAGGCGCGGGCGTTGCTGAGCGCGCGGGCGAGCGCAAGGAGCGCCGCGGGCTCCTGCTGTTCGGCGCGCGCCCGGTGCTCGATCCCGAGTCGGTCGAGGACGCCATGCAGAACCTCCATCGCCGGCGCCGGGTCGAGCCCCGTGCGAAGTGCATTCGGGAGCGTCTTCCGCCGCGTCCCGAACGCGGCGCGCACCACCCGCTCGACCTCGGCCAATTCATCGGCAGCCAGCGGCGCCGGGTCGAGGGGGATTGCGCGCACCAGGGTCGAGGTCACCTGCGGGACCGGGAAGAAGCAGTTGGGCGGCAGGTCACGCACCCTCTCGAGTCGCACGGTGAGCGCGTGCAGGACCGCGAGCGAGCCGTAGTCGCGGGTGCCGGGCTTCCCGGCGAGCCGCGCGGCGACCTCGCGCTGCACCAGCACCAGCCAGCCCGCGAGCACCCCGCGCAAGTCGAGAAGTCGGCGCAGCAGCGGCGTCGAGATCGCGTAGGGGAGGTTCGCGACCACCCGCACCGGCGCGCCGAGTCGCGCAGCGAGCGTCGCGAGGTCGACCTCGAGCGCGTCGGCGTGCAGCACCTCGACGTGCGGAGGCAACTCGCCCTCTTCGCGCAGCGCGCGCACCAGACCGGCGTCGATCTCGATCGCGACGACGCGCCGCGCGCGCGCCGCCAGCGCGTGCGTCAGGACCCCGAGGCCGGGCCCGATCTCGATCACCGCGTCCCCCGCACCGACCGGCGCGGCCTCGGCAATCTGGTCGGCGATGCGCGCGTCGGTGAGGAAGTTCTGGCCGCGGGTCTTGTGCGCGTGCAAGCCGCGCCGCGCGAGCGTGGCGCGGACCTCCGAGCGACTCAACGCGCGTGGACCGGCGCGCGCGCGAACGTGCCGAGTCCCGCGCCGTCGAACTCGCCGCGCAGCAGCAGGCGCGCGCCGGCCGCAGCGATCATCGCGGCGTTGTCGGTGCAGAGCGCGAGCGGCGGGAAGACGGCGAGGAAGCGGTCGGCGCGCGCAGCCGCCTCGATTTCGCGGCGCAGACGCTGGTTCGCCGCAACGCCCCCTACGACCGCGAGCCGCCCGAGGCCCTCGCGCCGGAGCGCGCGCCGCGCCTTCGTGACGAGCACGTCGGTCGCCGCGGCCTGGAACGACGCCGCGAGGTCCGCGACGTCGCGCGCCGCGAGCGCTCCCGCGGCGCGGCGCTTTTCCACCTGGAGCGCCACCGCGGTCTTCAGGCCGCTGTACGAAAAATCGAGGTTCGGCTCGCCCAACATCGGACGTGGGAACGCGATCGCGCGCTCGTCGCCCGCCTCGGCTTCGCGAGCGACGGCGGGACCGCCCGGATAGGAGAGCCCGAGCAGCTTGGCGACCTTGTCGAAGGCCTCGCCGACGGCGTCGTCGAGCGTCTCGCCGAGCAGTGCAGGCGGACCGTCGGCTTCGATGCGGTACAGCGCGGTGTGTCCCCCCGAGACGACGAGCCCGAGATACGGCGCTGCGAGCCGCTCGTCGGCGAGTTCGGCAGACGCCAGATGGCCGGCGACATGATGCACGCCGACGACGGGAACTCCTTGGCGCATCGCCAGCGCCTTGCCGAAGCAGAGCCCGACGAGCAGCGAACCGACGAGGCCGGGTCCCGCCGTCACGGCGACGCCGCCGAGCTGCGCGGGCGTCACGTTCGCGCAGCGCAGCGCCTCGCCCACCACCTGCGACACCCATCGCACGTGGTCGCGCGAAGCCAGCTCCGGCACCACGCCACCATAGGGCGCGTGCACCTCGATCTGCGCATGGACGACCGACGCGAGGATCTCGCGCCCGCGCACGACGGCCGCAGCCATTTCGTCGCACGAGCTTTCGATCCCGAGAACGAGGGGAGCCTTCAGGAGCGGGTCATCCCATCCGGCGTTCGAGGCGTTCCTGCTCCGACTTGCAATCGATGCACAGCTCGGCGACCGGCCGCGCATCGAGGCGCTTGATGCCGATCTCCTCGCCGCAGCTCTCGCAGAGGCCGTACTTGTTGGCCTCGATCTTGGCGAGTGCCTGGTCGATCTTGCTGATCAGCCCGCGCTCGCGCTCGCGCAGCCGCCCGAGGAATGCCAGGTTGATCTCCGACGAGGCGGCGTCCATCTCGTCGGGAAAGTCGTCGGGGTCGAGGTGGATGTCGCCGGCGAGCGCGCGACGTGCGTTCTCGATCAGCAGCGCGCGCTGCATGGTGAGGAGCTTCCGGAATTTGTCGAGGTCGCGCTTCCTCAACTCGTTTCTTCTCCCGTTGGAACGGTTCCCGCTTCCAGTTCGAGTCTGCTTCGATTCCGCTTCGATTCCGACGTGATTCCGATTTCGTGATCGCTTCCGCGATCGAGGGCGCCGTCGACTAGCCGCGATTGCCCAGTAGCTCGAGTTGCTTCTTCGCTTCCCCGGCACGCGCCGAGTTCGGATACTCGGCAACCACCCGCTCGAATGCCTTGCTTGCCGCCTTCGCGTAGCCGGGACCCAGCTTCAGCAGCGCCTCACCCTGGCGGTAGAGGGCGTCTGCCGACTTGTCGCCCTCCGGGTAGCGTGCGACCACGTCGTCGAAACGCAGCACGGCCGATTTGTAGTCGCCCTTCTTGAAATGACACTCCGCCATCCAGTACGCGGCGTCGTCGGCGTAGGGCGAAGCCGGGTAAGT
>JAGSPS010000320.1 GCA_018262315.1 Deltaproteobacteria bacterium
GCTCTCGATGAACGAGCAGGTGTTGATGACGACGACGTCGGCGTCGTCGAGGCGTTCGGCCAGCGCGTAGCCGCCGAGCGCGAGCGTTCCCAGCATCACCTCCGAGTCGACGCGGTTCTTCGGGCAACCGAGCGATCGGAAGTGGACGGTGGCCTTGGCGGCGGCGGCGGGGGGGGAACTCACGGGCGCGCCAGGGTAGCAGGGGCAAGGTGTCGCAGTACCATCGACCGCCCCGCCGCGAAGGAGCGAAGGCCTTGAGTGATCGACCGTTCCGCGTCCTCGGAGTGCAGCAGATCGCCGTCGGTGCCGCGAAGAAGGATGGCCTGCGCAGGCTCTGGATCGACCTGCTCGGACTCACCCAGCGCGGCACCTTCCGGAGCGAGCGCGAGAACGTCGACGAGGACATCGCGGCCGCGGGTTCGGGTCCATTCGCGGTCGAAGTGGACCTGATGCAGCCCCTCGATCCCGAAGCTCGGCCGCGGGTTCATGATCCGGCGCTGAACCATGTCGGGCTGTGGGTGGACGACCTTGCTGCCGCGGTCGCCTGGCTCGGCCAGGCCGGTGTGCGCTTCACGCCGGGCGGAATCCGCAAGGGAGCGGCGGGTTTCGACGTCTGCTTCATCCACCCCAAGGGGAGCGACGACGCGCCCGTCGGCGGCGAAGGCGTCCTGATCGAATTGGTGCAGGCGCCTCCCGACGTGATCGAGGCGCACGGACGCGCCGCGCGCGAGGGGTGAGCGCTCGAGCACCGTTCGAGCGATCCCATCCGAGGCCCGGTCGAGTGCGTTGCTCCATGCGTGCTCTCATTGCGGATTTCAACTGACTTCGCGGGGTGGTCAGGCTAGGATCGGCCTCCGCTCCGCGGGGGAAGCGCAAGAGTTCCACGCTCGCTCGATCGACCTTCGATCCGTTCGAGCTTCGATTGTCGTGCAATTACACTGAAACTGCGGTCGCGGTCCCCCTTTGAATCCGCGACCCTGCAAAGGAGACGCAATGGTGCGTTGGCGCCCGAATTGCCTGGCTCGGCTCGCTCCCGTCGTGTGGATGGCGCTCGCGGCCGTCGCCGTGCCGCTGGCCGCGTTCGCCGCGGAAGACACTGGCGTGGCCGGCCCGACCTTCAAGGAAGGCGACGTCGTCGGCTTCGACAAGCTCGAGTCGATCAAGAATTTCCTGCCCGCCGAGTTCTGGGCCAACCGGGATTTCTTCTTCTACGAAGGCATGAAGATGGAGGTCGGGCCCTTCTTCAAGGACTACGGCCAAGCGCCCGAATACCTGGCCGCGAGTGAGAAGTTCAAGGGCCAGGCGAAGGTCGGCCCGGATGAGAGCCTCGAAAACTACTCCTCGGGATTCCCGTTTGACCCGGGATCGATCGACTGCAAGGGCGATCCCCAGGCCGGCGTCAAGCATATCTGGAACTTCGCCTACCAGTGGGAAGGTGACGGTTCCGACTCGCGCTACTTCTACTCGTACTGGGATCGCGGCGAAGAACTACCTCTCTACTACGAGGGTACTGCGAAGACGATCATGCTGTCGCACCGCGCGGAGCCGGAGTACGTCGAGAAGCAGAACGGCGACCTGTTCCGTGGCGAGAAGCGAATCAACGCGTTCGGGATCGAAGTCGACGCGCCCTTCGACGCCCGCGGCATTCTGCTGATGAGCTACCGGTACAAGGACTCGGAGAAGCCGCGCGCCAACGCCAAGAACGACGACACCTGGGTCTATGTGCCGACGCTGCGCCGCGTGCGCCGCATCTCGACGGCCCAGCGCACCGACGCGGTATCCGGCACCGACTTCACCTTCGACGATCTCCGCTCCTTCGCCGGCATCGTTCCGCAGTACACCTGGAGCTGTCTCGGCGAGATGGACATCCTCGCGCCCATCAACTCGAAGGTGAACGCGTACCCGTACGCCAAGGACCACAACTTCGGTCCCTACGGCCTCTCCTACGCCGACGACCGCTGGGAGCTGCGCCACGCGGTGAAGATCCGGATGAAGCCGAAGAACACCGACCATCCGTATCACCACAAGGACATCTACTTCGACAAGCAAACCTACGTCGCGCTCTACTCCTTTGCGTACGACCAGAAGGAAGAGCTGTGGAAGATCATCTGGCACAACCACCGCTGGAGCGAAGATCACACGATCGGCGGCGAGTGGTACAAGCCCTGGGTGGGGATCGCGAAACCGATGGACCTGCGCATCGTCTCGGACACGATCGTGAACGTGCAGACGGGCACGGGCAACCGCATCGAGTTCTGGGACAGCAATGGTATGCCCTACACGAACAAGGAAGGCGAGATCGCGGTGGGCAAGGTCCATCGCTACATCGACGTCGGCCGCCTGACCAAGGGCCGCTAGTCGCGGCACGCTGCGTTCGATCGAGAGGCCGGGACCCACGAAGTCCCGGCCTCTTTTCATTCCACCGCGAGATCCCGGAGGACCCTCCCGTGAGCGAAGCCATCCAACCCTTCAAGATCGAGGTCTCCGACGCGGCGCTCGCCGATCTCCGCGAGCGGCTGGCGCGCACGCGCTTCCCCGACCAGATCGAAGGCGCGAACTGGGACTACGGCACGGAGCTGTCGTACCTGCGCGAACTCGTCGCGTACTGGCGCGAAAAGTTCGACTGGCGCGCGCAGGAGCGGCTGCTCAACTCGTTTCCGCATTTCAAGACCCCGATCGACGACCACAGCGTCCATTTCATCCACGTTCGTTCGCAACACGAGAATGCGTTTCCGCTCATAGTGACGCACGGCTGGCCCGGCTCGGTGTTCGAGTTCCACAAGATCCTCGGTCCGCTCACCGACCCTACGCAGCACGGCGGCGACGCGCGCGACGCCTTCCACGTCGTGTGTCCGTCGATCCCGGGTTACGGCTTCTCGGAAGCGCCGCGCACGCGCGGCTGGGACGTGCGCCGCATGGCCGAAGTGAACGCCAAGCTGATGGCGAGGCTAGGGTACGCGAACTACGGCGCGCAGGGCGGCGACTGGGGCGCGATCATCTCGGTGCAGAACGCGCTCGTGGACAAGCAACACTGCGCCGGCATCCATCTCAACATGGTCGTCGCGTTCCCGGCCGCGGGCATCGGCCCCGACGCGATGAAGGGACTCGACGCCGACGAGATCAAGGGCCTCGGCGATCTCGGCAACTTCCAGAAGGAAGAGACCGGCTACCAGTCGATCCAGGGCACCAAGCCGCAGACGCTCGGCTACGGGCTCAACGACTCGCCCGCAGGCCTCGCGGCGTGGATCGTCGAGAAGTTCCGCACCTGGAGCGACTGCGGTGGCGACGTCGAGAAGCGCTTCACCAGGGACGAGCTACTCACCAACGTGATGATCTACTGGGTGACGAACTCGATCACGTCGTCCACGCGGCTCTACTACGAGACCATGAAGTCGGGACGCTTCGGACCCTCGACGGAGCGCGTCGAGCAGCCGACTGCCGGGGCGATCTTCCCGAAGGAGCTGTACCGCGCGCCGCGTGCCTGGGCGGAGAAGGCGTTCAACATCCAGCAGTGGACGAAGATGCCGAGCGGGGGTCACTTCGCCGCGCTCGAAGAGCCGAAGCGTCTCGTCGACGACGTGCGCAGCTTCTTTCGGAAGATCCGCGGATGAGCGCAAGAACCGGCGAAGCCGGACCGCGCAGCGACGCAAAGCCGGGCGACGATCATCGGGCTCGGGTCGCGCTCGTCACGGGCGCCTCTCGCGGCATCGGCAAGCAGCTCTGCGCCGATCTCGCGCGCGACGGCTACGACGTCGTCTGCGCCGCACGCTCCACCAGCGAGCGCCCGAGCAAGCTGCCCGGCACGATCGAGGAGACGGCGCACGCGGTCACCCAGGCGGGCCGCCGCGCCTGGCCTGTCGCGCTC
>JAGSPS010000321.1 GCA_018262315.1 Deltaproteobacteria bacterium
GGGCTACACGACCGTGCGCGCGCCGCTCGCGGGTCGCGTGCTCGACGTTTTCGTCGAGGAAGGCAACGCGGTCTCGCCGGTCACGGCGGTGACGGGCGGGTCGCTGCTGCTCTCGATCGCCGGCGAATCGAGCATGCATCTGAAGGGCCTCGTCGACGAGAACGAGGTGGCGCGCGTGCGCGTCGGCCAGGCGGCGAGGCTGCGCACGGAGGCCTTTGCCGGGCGCGTCTTCCGAGGCGAGGTACGCGAAGTCGCGCCGCTCGGGCAACGCGTGCAGAACGTCACCTACTTCGAGGTGGAGATCGCCATCACCGACCCCGATGCGGCGCTGCTGCGGCCGCGCATGTCCGGCGACGCCGACATCGTGACCGAGGTGATCGACGATGCGCTGATCGTCCCGGAAACCGCGCTGCGCTACCGCGGCGCCGAGACCTACGTCCAGCTTGCCCGCGGCGAGAACGAGGCGCCCGCGGACGCCGTCGTGCAGATCGGCATCGTCGACGGCACGCGCGTCCAGGTGCTGGCCGGTGTCGAGCCCGGCCAACGGGTCCTGCTCCAGTGAATCCGCTGCTGGCGCTCGACGGCGTCCACAAGACCTACGCCACCGGGCGTGCGCAGGTGCACGCGCTGCGCGGCGTGGACCTCGCGATCGAGCGCGGCGAACTGGTCGCGATCATGGGACCGTCGGGCGCGGGCAAGACCACGCTGCTCGAAATCCTCGGCTGTCTCTCGACGCCGAGCCGCGGGCACTACCGGCTCGACGGCCAGGCCGTCGAGGCGCTCGACGACGGCGGCCTCGCGCGGCTGCGCGGCAGCGAGATCGGCTTCGTGTTCCAGAGCTTCAACCTGCTGCCGCGCATGACGGCGCTGGAGAACGTCGAGCTACCGCTCGTGTATCGGCGCGTACCGCGCGCCGAACGGCGCCAGCGCGCCGAGGAGTCGCTCGGGCGCGTCGGCCTCGACGCGCGCGCACGGCACCGGCCCGCTGAGCTGTCCGGCGGCGAGCGCCAGCGCGTCGCGATCGCGCGCGCGCTCGTGAACCGCCCCGCCCTGCTGCTCGCCGATGAGCCCACCGGCAATCTCGACAGCCAGACCAGCGACGAGATCCTCGCGCTGCTCTCCGATCTGCACGGCGAGGGACACACCGTCGTGCTGGTGACCCACGACGCCACGATCGGCCGTCGCGCCCCCCGCCTCGTCACGCTGCGCGACGGCCGTGTCGAGAGCGACCAGCGAGACTGACGGATGCAACGCGGCGCCTCCATCCTGTCGACCTTCGGGTCGGCAGCCTTGCGCGAAGCCTTCCACACCCTGCGCCAGCACCGCGGGCGCGCGTTCCTGACGCTGTTCGGGATCGTGTGGGGAACCGCGGCGGTGATCTTCCTCGGCGGCTGGGGCGACGGCGTGCGCGTGATGATCGAGCGCGGCTTCTTCAAGACCGGACGCAACATGGGAACGGCCTGGGCAGGTCGCATCGGCGAGGACTTCACGCCCGCCGCCGACCGCCGCACCCTGTGGTTCAACCAGCAAGATCTCGAAGCGCTGCGACGTCGCACCCGCCTCTCCGATCTGGTGGGCGGCGAACTCTGGGAGATCGGCGCCGCCACGCACGGCGGGCGCGCGCGCATCACCGATCTGCGCGGCATGGACCCCGAGGCGATCGAGATCCGCGGTGTGCCGCTCGCCGCCGGTCGCCGCATCACGCGCGGCGATCTCGAACACCGCCGCCGCGTGGTGCTGCTCGGCGACGAAGTGCGACGCCTGCTGCTGCGGCCGGGCGAAGGCGTCGGCACCTGGATCCGCATCGAGGGCAAGCCGTTCCAGGTGATCGGCCTGCTCGCGCCCGTCGGCATCCAGCTCTCCCAGGACCGCATGCTGATCGACAAGCAGGTCTGGGCGCCACTTTCGACGGTACAGATGCTGTTCCCGCGCTCCTGGACCGACGAACCCGTGGTCTCGAACATCATCTACCGGATGCGCGATCGCCGCGAAGTCGCCGAGGCGAAGCGCGAGGTGCGGGCGATCCTCGCCGATCGGATCGGCGTCTCGCGCGACGACGACGAAGCGGTGATGGGCTGGAGCAGCATCGAGATGCTGAACCGCTTCCCGCTCGACCAGAACAAGGGTTTCCTGTTGCTCCTCGCGATCGCGACGCTCGGCGTCGGCGGCATCGGCGTGCTCTCGATGATGCTCGACGCGGTGCACGAACGGCGCCAGGAGATCGGCGTGCGACTCGCGGTCGGCGCGCGCCCGCGCGACGTGGTGGTGCAGCTCTTTGCCGAGACGCTCGCGGTGACGTCGGTGGGCGGGCTCGCGGGCGTGGCGCTCGGCGTCTTCGGTTGTCTCGCGATCGGTTCGGTCGAGGCGCCGGACCTGGTGCCGGTCCCGATCCTGTCGGGGAGCCTCGTCGGCGCGGCACTGGCGGTGATGACGATCGTCGGTGTCGTCGCGGGCGTGGCGCCAGCCTGGCGCGCTTCGCGCATCGACCCGGCGATCACGCTGCGGATGGAGTGAGCCGTGCTCGAACTCGCGCTCGCCACCGCCCGCTCGCTGCGCGCCCATGCGTTTCGCTTCGCCCTGACCTCCCTCGGCGTCTCGTGGGGAACGGGGATGCTGACGCTGCTCACGGCGGCCTCGGTCGGCGTCGATCGCCACTTCACCCACGAGATCGAAGAAGTGGGGCCACGCATCGTGTGGATGTTCCCGGGCACGATCGTGAAGGAGCGCGTCGGCGAGCGCGGCGCGCGCGAGGTCGAACTCGAGGTGGAAGACGTCGCGCGCATCGCCGCCCTCGCGGACGTCGTGCACGCGGCGCCCAACGTCCTCGAATGGGCGGCGATCGTGCGCGCGCAGGGCCGCACCAAGCTGTTCGGACTCTACGGCGTCGTCGCCGAGACGCAGCAGATCCGGAACTTCGCGGTCGAGCGCGGGCGCTTCGTCTCGGCGCAGGACGTGCAGGGCGGCGCACGCGTCGCGTTCCTCGGTCACGCCGCGGCGCAGCGCCTGTTCGGCGCGCGCGACCCGGTGGGCGCGACGCTGCACGTCGAGTCGCTCGCGTTCCGCGTGATCGGCGTCGCCAGGGCCAAGGGCGACCAGCTCGTCAACATGGGCGGCCAGGACGACAAGGCGGTCTTCATCCCCGAGACCACGATGCGGCGCTGGATCACCCACGACGCGCCGCTGAAGGCGCTGATCTTCGAACCGCGCGACCGGCACGAGAGCCGCGACGCGATCTGGCACGTGCGCGAGATGATCGGGCTGCATCACGACTTCGACCCGAACCTCGATACCGCGCTCTCGTTCGTGAACATCCAGGACGTCATCGCCATCGTCGAGCGCATCGGCGTCGGGCTGCGCATCTTCTTGATCGGCGCCGGCCTGCTCACCATCGCAGTCGGCGCGGTGGGCGTGATGAACATCATGCTGGTGGTGGTGGGCGAACGGCGCCGCGAGATCGGGCTGCGCAAGGCGCTCGGCGCCACCGAGCGCGACGTCTTCGTGCAGTTCCTCGCCGAGTCCGCTGCGGTGTGCGTGGTTGCGGGCGTGCTCGGACTCGCGTTCGGCGCGGCGGCCGTGAAGATTCTCGCCTGGTCGATCGGCCCGAACTCGGGCTTCATGTCGCGACCGGTGCTGGAACCGGCGGGCGCCGTCGCCGTCACGGTGGTGCTGGTCGTGGTCGGCATCGCGGCAGGCTTGCTGCCGGCGCTGCGCGCCGCGCGCGTCGAACCGGCCGAGTCGCTGCGCTCGGCCTGATAGGTTGCCGCCAAACGTCGGGCCGACCCGGGATGGTTGTCGAGCGTCGGTGCTGCGAGGCGCGCGGGCGGTGGACCCGTCCGAAACGTCCTCGACGGATGAACCGTG
>JAGSPS010000322.1 GCA_018262315.1 Deltaproteobacteria bacterium
CCGCGCGGGCAGCGGAAGCGCCCGCCGAGAGACGGATTCGGCAGCAGGCCCCCGTCATCGACGGCCAGCGCGCCGCTCGCAGCCGGATTGCACGACGAAGGCGCGATCGGCTCGACCTCCGTGAAGACACGCGTGCTCGTGTCGTGGGACGGCATCCAAACCCCGTAGTCGTAACGACCCTGCGCCGTCGGCGTGCCCGCGACCGGTGTCAGGTCGCCGCTCCCGACATTGAAGTCCGCGAGCCCTGCGTCACCGCGCGCGAGGCTCACGAGCCATGCCGCGCCCGTGTCGGGGTCCGAGTCGATCGACAGACCGTAGGCGGTCGTCATCCCGAGCGACTTGCGCAACGCGACGCTCCCGCCCGGCAGCGTCACTTCCCAGAGTCCGTCGCCCGCGATCCAGAGCGAGCCGTCGTCCGCCACGTCCACGTCCCAGGGCGAGTCGAGCGCGTCACCCGTGGTGACGAGCGGCTCCTGGATGCCCGTTGCGGGATCCACCGACACGAGCAGCGTGCCGCCGACCGGGGTCACGACCCAGAGCAGGCCGCTCGGGTCGATCGCAACCCCGGTCGGCCGCGCGAGGTACACATCGGAGGTGATGAGACGCTGCGCGCCCGTCTCGGGCTCGACCTTCACGATCTTCTGCGAACCGTCGGCGACTACGATCTCGCCGACCGCGGGCACGAAGAGCTCGCCGGCCGGCGCGACGAAGAGCGAGTCGAACTTGACCAGGAAGCCTTGCGCGTCCGGTTGGGAGATCGCGCGGAGCTTCGCCGACTTCGCTCCCCCAGGCGCCGTGACGTTGCGCTGCGCCACATGCGACCAGCGGCCTGTCGTCGAGATCGCCGCGGTCTCGGCCGCGACGTCGAGCTGAACTCCGAGGCAGCTCGGCTCACTCCACCACTCCAGCTTCACGACTGCAGAGCCGGTCACTTCCTGGAAACTCGGGATCTCGAGCCACGCGCCAAAATCGACGTGGGCGTTCGCCGGAAGGGCGACGCACTGCGCGAGGGTCACGTTGGCGCCCAGCGCGGCCGCGAGCTGGGCCGAGCCGGAGTCCGCGCGGCCGAAGACATCCGGCGTCACCCATGAGAGCGCGCCTCCCTGGCCGGTCCAGCTCGAGAGATCCGCCGCGAGCTCCGGGTTGAGGATCAGATTCGGCGCCGCCGCGTGCGATCCCGTCGCACTGAGCAGCAAGACCGTCGCAACGCGCAGCAGGAGAATGGGGGTCTGCTTGAGCTTCATTTGCTTGCTCCGTTTCGGATCCGCGCACGCAGCGAGCGCCGGATCCAATGGAACTGCATTCCACATGCCACACTACGCGCACCGCGGAGCGATGCCGGCAGGCCGGAACGACGGCGCGGGAGGGGCGGATGGCCCCAGCCCGTGAGGCAGCAAGCTACGCGGACGAGGGCGTCGGCGGCGCGAGCACGGCGCGATCCACGACCGGCACGACTCCCGAAGCCGGAAGCGCGATCGGGAACGGCGCCATCGCGAGCACGTCGCGCTCGACGTCGATGCCTGGCATCACGCGGACCAGCGCGAGACCGGACGGTGTCGCCTGCAGGACACCGATGGAACTCACATAGAAGATCCGCTTGCCGGCGCGGAGCGCGCGGGCGGCGTCGAAGCAGCGCTCGGCGACGCGCGCCACGAGCTTGGGCTGGCCGCGCCGGACGATGCGGACCGCGCCGTCTTCGACGCGGATCTCGCCACCGCGCATCCAGCGCGAGACGAACACGATCGTGCGTGCAGCGCTGGTGAAGTCGAGGAAGCCGCCGGGCCCGACGTAGCGGCGCACGCCGCGGCCGCGCTTCGAGACGTTGACGTCACCCGCGGCGTCGATCTCGAGCGCGCCGAGGCACGCCGCGTCGAGACGGCTCCTGCAGCGCGCGAAGAGCTCCGCCGTCGAGACGATTTGTTTCGGGCCGAACGCCGCGCCGAAGTAAGGGCCCGGCGCCGGAACGCCACCCACCGTGCCGCTCTCGACGAGGAAGCGGAACTCTCCCGCGCGACCGCTCTCGAAGAGTGCGACGACGGCGTCCTCGGGCAGCCCCGTGCCGATCGCGACGTGCGCGCCGCGCTCGAGTTCGGCGACGAGGGTCGCGGCCACGAGGCGCGCGATCACGGCGTCCATCGCGTTGCGGCGCGGGAAGCCGCCCGCCAGCTCGCCGAGGCGCCGGATGAACTGCGCGTGCGCAAGTCCGTCCGCGATGCTGCCCTTGCCGCTCGCGGCGACGAGCGGCCACGGCTCGCGGTGGAAGAAGCCGATCGTCTGTTCGGTGTCGGGATGGCAGACGATCGCGTCGATCGCGCCGGCGGGCAGGAAGACGCGCGACGGATCCTCGTCCACGAGCAGCCCGACGTTCGCGATGACGAACCCGCCGTTGCGCCGCGCCGCGCGCGCGATCTCGCGGCTGTCGCCGATCATCGCGGCGCCGTCCGCATACAGATTGCCGCGCCGATCGGCGGCGGGGAGATTGAAGATCGCGACATCGATCGGCGGCAGCCGGTAGCGGAGCCTCTCACCCTCGGCGCAGATCCACTGCTCGCGCCGGCCGCCCTGCACGGGCGAGCCGCGCCCCACGCGCGGATCGAGGAAGGTACCGACACCGACCTCCGAGAGCACCGTGTCCCCGCCGCGGCCGAGTGCGTCGAAGAGTTCGGCGATCACGCCGAGCGGCAGGCACTGGAGCTCGCAGCGGCGCGCCGCGGCCACTTCGAGGAAGGCGCGAAAGGTCTCGAAGTGGCTGGTGAACAGGCGCGTCACGAGGCCCGGCCGCGCCAGCTCGTCGAGCGTCCCGGCGAGCAGCCCGCGTCCGCCGTGGCCGCCGACGTTCACGAGTGTCAGCCGGCGAGGATGTCCGGTCGCCTCGAAGCGCTCGCGCAGTGCCCAGTGCAGGATCGCGGCGCGCTGGTGTCCACCGAGGCCCGAGACGGCGATGACGGCGCCATCCCGAATCCGCGTCACGGCGTCGCGCGCGCTCGTGAACTTCGGATTCCCCGGCACCCGCGTCGCAATGCGGGTGTCGTGACGCGCGGTCGCGATGACCCAGCGCGCCATGCGCAGCAGCAACACCGCCTCGTCGACGACCCGCACGTGCGCGAGAATACCTCCGCTCCGCCGTGAGCCGGGAAGAAGCCATGATCACGCGCGACGAGCCGCTGCGAGCGGCGCTCCAGACGATCGCAGCCCTGCTGCTCGCAGTGCTCGCCGCGGCGCCGCATGCGGCGCCCCCTGCCGGCCTGGCGCCTCCGGACGTCACGTGGACGGAGGTCGATCACAGCGGCGAGGTCACGGTTCACCTCTGGTTCTTCTGGACGCAGACCTGCCCGCACTGCCTCGAAGCGAAACCGTTCGTCGAGACGCTCGCCGCGGAGCCGGGCCTCAGTGTCCACTCGCTCGAGCTGACCGAGCATCCCGAGAACGTCGCGCGCTACCGCGAACTCGCGGCTGCCGCCGGTGAGGAGGCACGGGTCGTTCCGGGCTTCGTGTTCTGCGGCCGCATGCTGGCGGGCTTCGATGCGAGCACGACGCCCGAGGCGCTCCGCGACGGCATCGAACGGTGTCGTCGTGCGGCACGAGGATCCCCCGGCGTGCGCGCCGAGGCTCCACTCGAGCCGGCGCTCCGGCTGCCCGGCGGACTCGAAGCCGAAACGCTCTCGTTGCCCGTTCTGACGCTGGTGCTCGGAGCGCTCGACTCCGTGAACCCCTGCGCGTTCTTCGTGCTGCTATTCCTGCTGAGTGTGCTGGTGCACGCGAGCATGCGGGCGCGGCTGCGCGCCGTGACGATCGGCGCCGGCCTGCTCGCCGTTGCACTCGGGATCGTGAACGCCCGCGACGGTCTGCGCGCGCA
>JAGSPS010000323.1 GCA_018262315.1 Deltaproteobacteria bacterium
CTCGGGGCCCTTCTCGTGGCTGCCCGCCATCGGATGCGCGCCGATGTAGACGACCCCGGGCGGCACCAGACCGGGCAACGTCTCGGCGAGCACCGACTTCACGCTGCCGACGTCGGTCACGAGCGCGTCGCGGCGCAAGCCCGGCGAAGCAGCCCGCAGGACCTCCGCCATCGACCCGACCGGGGTGGCGAGCACGACCAGCTCGGCCCCCGCGACGGCCGCCGCGGGATCGACCGCGATGCGATCGACGAGACCGCGTGCCTTGGCATCCCGCAGCGGCGCCTCGCGGCGCCCACAGCCCACCACCTCCCGCGCGAGCCCGCGCTCACGCGCCGCCCAGGCGACCGAACCGCCGAGCAGGCCGAGGCCGAGCACGGCGAGTCGCTGGACGGGTTCGAAGCGGTCGCTCATCGGCCGTCCTCTTCGACCAGGCGCCGCAGCGCCTTCACGAGGCGCTCGTTCTCTTCCGGCAGTCCGACCGTGATGCGCACGTGGTCGGGCATTCCGAAGCCGATCAGCGGTCGCACGATCACGCCCTCGCGCAGCAGTTTCTCGTACGTACCGGGACCGGGCCTGGCGAGCACGAAGTTCGCTTCGCTGGGCCAGGTTTCGATGCCGAGCGCGGCGAGTTCGCGGCGCAGATACGCGAGACCCTCGCTGTTCTGCCGGACGCTGCGCTCGCGGTGTTCGCGGTCGCCCAGCGCTGCAACCGCCGCGACCTCCGCGAGCACGTTCACGTTGAACGGATGGCGGGCCCGCTCGAGGTAACCGGCCAGCTCGCGATCCGCGACGGCGTAGCCCACGCGTAGTCCGGCGAGACCCGCGATCTTCGAGAAGGTGCGTATCGTCACCGTACCCGGTCGGCGCGCGACCCAGGCGAGCGCGTCGGGGAAATCCTCGCGCCGCGCGAAGTCGACATAGGCTTCGTCGATCAGGAGCACGACGTCGTCGGGCAGGCGCGCCGCAAAACGGTCGAACGCGGCCGCGCCGACGCTCGTTCCGGTCGGGTTGTTCGGGTTGCACACCATCACGACACGCGTGCGCTCGGTGATCGCGGCCGCCATCGCGTCCAGGTCGTGGACCAGGTCGGCGTCGAGCGGCACCGGAACCGGTGTGGCACCCATGCCGCGGGTCACGATCGGGTACATCGCGAACGACGGCCACGCGAAGACGGCTTCGTCGCCGGGACCGAGGAACGCCTTCGCGACGAGTTCGAGCAGCTCGTCCGCCCCGCAGCCGAACACGAGCTGTTCGGGCGCGACAGCGAGCCTCTCGACCAGCTTCGAGCGCAATGCGAAGCTCGCACCGTCCGGGTAGCGATGCACGCCGGCGAGCGCGCGCTGCACCGCTTCGATCGCGCGCGGCGAGGGCCCGAGCGGGTTCTCGTTCGAGGCGAGCTTCACCGCGCCCGAAATGCCGAGTTCGCGCTCCAGCTCCGCGATCGGCTTGCCGGGCTGATACGGCGCGAGGGCGGCAATCCACGGCTTTACGCGCTTCTCGAGCGTCACGGCGTGGAGCCCTCCGACGCCGTCGCGCGCGGGAACGAGCCGATCACGCGATGGGAGTACGCGACCGCCGCCGCCTCGGCGAGCGCGCGGGCTACGGCGGGATCGTCGCGGTGTCCTTCCATGTCGAGGAAGAACAGGTACTCGAAGGGCTTGCCCGGCATCGGCCGCGACTGGATCGAAGTCAGATTCACCCCGCATTGTGCGAACGGGTCGAGCAACCGGTGCAGCGCACCCGATTGCGCCTTGCTCACCGTGAACACCGCCGAGGTCAGATCCCGGCCGCTGCGCGCGGGCGCCTCGCGCCCGAGCAAGACGAAGCGCGTGGTGTTGTCGCGGCGGTCTTCGATGCCCGCCTCGATGGTGGCGAGCCCATAGGCCGTAGCCGCGAGCGCGCTGCCGATCGCGGCGATACTCGCGTCCTCGGCTGCCAGACGCGCCGCCGCCGCACTGCTCGCGGTCTCGACGCGCTCCACGCCCGGCAGGTTTCGCTCGAGCCACACGCGGCACTGGGCGAGCACCTGGCCGATCGACGCCACGCGCCGCACGTCTTCGCGACGTCCGCTGCGCGAAAGGAGGTGATGGGAGATGCGCTGCAACACTTCGCCGCAGATCGTCAGCTCGCAGCCGATGAACGCGTCGAGTGTCTGCGTCACCACGCCTTCCGTCGTATTCTCGACCGGCACGACGCCCAAATCGGCGTGGCCGCGCTCGACGGCGGCAAAGACGTCTCCGATCGTGGTCGTCGGCAGAAGATCCGCCGCCTCTCCGAAGTGTCGGCGCGCGGCGAGATGGCTGTAGGTTCCCTCGGGCCCGAGGAACGCGATGCGCAGGCGTCGCTCGAGTGCGCGCGTCGCGGAGATGATCTCGCGAAACACCGGCTCGATGGCCGAACTCGGGAACGGGCCTCGGTTGCTGCCGGCGAGCCCTGCCAGAATGTCGCGCTCGCGGGCAGCCGAGTAGACCGGCATCCCGCTGCGCTCCTTCAGGGCCCCGATCGAGCGACCCAGTTCGGCGCGTTCGTTGAGCAACTCCAGCAGCGCGCGGTCGACGCGGTCGATGGCTGCGCGCAACCGCGCCAACTCCGCTGCGGGATCGGTGTCCGCGGCCGACGAGCTGGCTTCCCGGGGCTGACTCATCGCTGCCTCCGCCGAGCCGCGACCACGAGGACGCCGCGCGGCGCTGTTGGACCGGGGAATGGGCACCCGAACGGGGGAAAACTGGGAATCCGGAGCGTCGCTTCGGCTGATGGAACCCATCCAGAGGGGAAAGACCGAGAGGCGAGAAAGCGCCTAAACCCCTGAAATTGCTCGCGCACCATATCAGAGGGCGGAGAGGGTCGCAAACCCAAATCGAGCCGATTTGCTCGCCGGCGCGCCCAGTTACACGGCTCCGAGCCGGCGCGGGCGCGCGGTGTGGATCCAATCAAGCCGAGCGACGCCATGGTCGATACCGGAGAGCTGCGGAGAGTGCCCTCAGATGCTGGAATCCTCACTGGCTTTACGCCGTCAACCGCGCGACAGCCTTGCGACGAAGATCATCTTCTTCGTGTTCTTTTCGACGTTCATCACCGCATTGGTGGTGAGCTGGATCTCCGTGCACTCGACGTACGCGTTCCTGCGCACCCACCTCGATGCTGCCTACCCGCTGCTCCTCGAGCGCGGCTCCCAGCGACTCGGCGCCTGGGTGGAAGAGGGCCAGGGCAGTCTCGCCCGCCTCGCTCTCCACCCCGAGCTGTTGCGCGCGAGCGCCGGCGAACGCGACGCGCGGGAGGCGGCCGAACGCGTCCTGGGTGCAGCGCTCGAAGGATCGACGCCGTTCAGCGGACTCGTCGTCACCGACCCGCACGGTGCCACCGTCGCAGCCGCCAGCACGGCGGGCCTGTCCTCCCGCATCGCACGCGACTTGAACAGCGACCCCGGGGCGACCCTGCGCTCGATCGCCGGTCGGCTCGTAGCATCGACGCCCCTTCGCGACGTCGCCGGCGCTCCGCTCGGCACCCTTCACGGCGTCTTCGCAATGGAGGCGTTCGGCACCCACCTCGAGGCGTCGCGGATGCCGGGGGACGCACAACTCTACCTGGTCGATGGCAACGGCCGCGTCCTCGCCACGAGCGTTCCCGCCGAAGCGACGCGCTTCGCCGTTTTCCCCGCCAAACTCCTGCAGCGCACTGCGCGCGACGCGGTCTTCGAGTTCCGCACGCCGCAGAGTCGCCGCGGGATCGGCGCCTACGGACGTCTGCCCTTTGCCGACTGGGGCATCGTGGTCGCGCAGCCGCTCGAAGCGGCGTTCGCGCCGGTGTTCTCGGTGGTGACGCGGGTCTTCGTGATCGACCTCGCGATCATCCTGG
>JAGSPS010000324.1 GCA_018262315.1 Deltaproteobacteria bacterium
GGCCTCCAGGAGCGCCTCGTCGTCGACCGGCTTCTCGAGGAACTCTGCCGCACCCGACTTGAACGCGCGGCGGCACGTCTCGACCGTCCCGTGCCCGGTGAGCATGATCACGGGCTGGTCCACGCCCTGCTCGCGCAGCTGGTCGAGCACCGTCAGGCCGCTCAGGCCCGGCATGCGCACGTCGAGCACCACTGCGCCGATCGACTCGCGGTCGAACCCGTCGAGGAACGCCTGCGGATGCTTCCACGGCGCAACGCGCAGGCCCACCGTGCCGATCAGCAGCGCGAGGCTCTCGCGCACCGCGTCGTCGTCGTCGACGAGATGGATCAGGGGAGAGATCGGGTTCATGTCTGCGGGGTGGCGAGAGGTAGCGCGAGCCGGAATTCCGCGCCGCGCGGGTTCGCGTTACGCACGGTGAGCGTGCCCTGCATCGCCTGCGCGAGCGACTCGCACAGGCTCAGCCCGAGGCCCAGCCCCCCGCGCCGTGTCGTGTAGAAGGGCTCGAAGACGTGCGGCAGCGCGTCGGGCGCAATCCCCGGCCCACTGTCGCACACGGTGAGCACGCCCCTCTCCGCTTCAGTCCCGACGCGCAGCACGAGGCGTCGCTCGTTGTGAGGCCGCTCGTCGAGCGCCTGCATGGCGTTCCCGACGAGGTTGTGCACGATCTGCTCGAGCGCGACCGGGTCGGCGCGCACGGTCGGCGCGTCGCCCTCGATGACGGCACGGATGCCGCGCCGGCGCACTTCCGGCTCCAGCAGGTCCATGACGTTTCGCAGGGCCGCATCGAGCCGGACCGGCTCTCGGGCCTTGGCTGCGTCGGGCGCCTCGACCAGCCGGCGCAGCCGGGCGACCACGTCGGCGGCGCGTCGCGTTTGCGTCGCGGCCTGGGTTATCGCCTCGCGTGCGGTGTCGAGCGCGGGCGGGTCGTCGTCGAGCAGCCGGCGCGCGGCCTGCGCGTTCGCGAGCGCCGCGGCGAGCGGCTGGTTCAGCTCGTGCGCCATGCCGCCCGCGAGCTCGCCGAGCGCGTTGAGGCGCGCCACCTGGCCGACGCGCAGAAGCGCCTCGGCGCGGCGCCGTTCGCGTCGCACCCGCCGCCACGCCGCGAGCGCGGCGAACGCGAAGGTCACCAGCGCGGCCCAGGCGGCGAGAGTCGCCCACGGCCACTCGGCTGGCCCAGTCGCGCGATGCAGACGCAGCTCGAACGGCTGACTCGACGCGGCGAGCGGCTTCGCGAAGACGAAACCCTCCGTGAGCCCGGAGGGCCGCGCATCGGGCGCGGACCCGGGCTGGAGTGTCAGCGTGTCGCCTGCATGCGCGAGCACCACGCGCACTGGGCCGTTCCGCGCGAGCGGCCACTCGTCCCAAGGCACCATGCGATCGAGGTCGATGCGCAGCGCGAAGCTCGACGGTTCGCCTGCGAGCACCACCGTGTATTGCCCGGCTGCCGTATCGACGGGGCCCAGTGCGGCGCGACGCGTCTCTCGCGATCGCGCTTCGGCAGTCTGCAGCGCCGCGCTCGGCCACGACTCACCGCGGTCGCGGCGAAGCACGGCGAGCACTTGCGGATAGACCGCGGGCAGACGTCCTTCGGGCCGCTCGCTGCGGTCGGCCGCAGGGCCGAGCAACGCGAGCGTCGCGAGAATCGCCTCCTGCTGCACGGCGCGCTGGCTCAACAGGCGATGTGCGATGCGGGCCTCGGTCTGGAAGGCTTCGCGCCGCTGCGCGATGTCGAAGCGCACGATGGTGAGCGAGCCGACGAGCACGAAACCCGCCCAGGCGAGGAGCCACGGAAGCGATCGGCGCCATGAGAAATGCATGGCGGGGATTATGCATGGGCGAACGGGGACCGCCGATTGACCGCAAAAGCGCGAAGGGCGCGAAGGGTCGCAAAAACTGCGTCAATGTCTCGCCCGGGTTCCCGTCACGGTTCTCCGGACAGAGCTTCGCGCGGTGAACTCTCGTTGCTGATTCGGGCTCAGGACGGGCCAGCAATCGCTAGTTTTTTCGCGTTCCTTTGCGCCCTTGGCGCTTTTGCGGTGAAGCTTCAAGGAACCAGCACCGCCGCCCCGTTGATCCGTCCCTCGCGCACCCGTGCTAGCGCCTCGTTCGCCTGTTCGAGCGGGAACGTCTCCACTTCCGTTCTCACGGGCACCTTCGGCGCGAGAGCCAGGAATTCCTCGCCATCACGCCGCGTGAGGTTTGCGACCGAGAGCACGGTCCGCTCGCCCCACAAGATCTCGTACGGGAAGGCCGGGATGTCGCTCATGTGAATGCCTGCGCAGACGACCGTGCCGCCTTTGCGCGTCGCGCGCAGCGCCGCGGGAACGAGGCTGCCGACCGGCGCGAAGAGGATCGCTGCATCGAGTGGCTCGGGCGGCGCGGTTCCGGAGTCGCCCGCCCACGCAGCACCGAGGCTGCGCGCGAACGCCTGCGCGGACGCGTCGCCCGGCCGCGTGAACGCGAACACCGTGCGGCCCTGCCACGCGGCGACCTGCGCGACGATGTGCGCTGCGGCGCCGAAGCCATAGATTCCGAGCACGCGCGCATCGCCCGCCTTCACGAGCGAGCGATAGCCGATCAGACCGGCGCAGAGCATCGGGGCAGCTTCGGCATCCGTGTAGCGCTCCGGCAGCGCGAAGCAGTAGCGGGCGTCCGCGATCACTTCCTCCGCATAGCCGCCGTCGCGGTGGTAGCCGGTGAAGCGCGCGTCGTCGCACAGGTTTTCGCGGCCGGTGGTGCAGTACCCGCACGTGCCGCAGGTCCAGCCGAGCCACGGCACGCCGACGCGTTGACCCGGCGAGAACGCGAGCGCGCCGGCCCCGACCTCCTGCACGAGGCCGACGATCTCGTGCCCCGGAATCACCGGGCTGCGAATCTCCGGGAGATCGCCGTCGACGATGTGCAGGTCGGTGCGGCACACGCCGCAGGCGGAGACGGCGATGCGCACTTCGCCGGGGCCTGGACGGCGCGTATCGATGCGCGCGAGCCGGAGCGGCTCGCGCGGATGGTCGAGAAGCATCGCGCGCATGGTGCGTTCCCTGTTTGCGAGGGTGTCCTATCAAGCCGCCCGGGTGCCGGGAGGCGTTTGATCTGCGTCAAGGGGTTGGCGTCGACGAGCGGCGACGATGGAACGACGAGGTGGCCGCTCGGGTCATGGCGCGCGCGGGCGCTCCCCGAGTGGTCCGAGTTAGACTGGGTGCTCCGGCCACCCTTTCCGGGATCGAGAATGCACGGCGGGTCGCCATTCGACGTCGAGCGCATGAACCGCGACTGCAGCTGCGAGACGCTGGAGGAGAGCCTCCTTGCGGCAGAGCTCGACGCGGGCGCCGAGGGGCTCGCGGCGATCATCGCCGCCGAGCGGCCCAATCTCTTCGCCGCGACGCCGGTATTCGTGTCGCGCGCGCATCTCGCAGCGATGAAGTCGATCGTCCGCGCGGTCGAGGCGGTCGTGCACGAGCCGTGGTACGCGCACGAGGTGCTCGTCTGGGCGAATCCGGTTGCGCGCATCGCGATGTCGAGCGGGGGCGCCTTTCTCGGCTTCGATTTCCATCTCGGCGCCGAAGGCCCGAAGCTGATCGAGGTGAATACCAACGCGGGCGGCGCGCTGCTCAACGCGAAGCTCGCGCGCGCGCAGGAGCCGTGCTGCGACGAGATGCGCGACGCGACCGCGCCCGCCACCGGCATCGCGACCGTGGAAGACGATTTCGTAGCGATGTTTCGGGAGGAATGGCGCCGAGAACGGGGCGATGCGCCCCTGCGCTCGATTGCGATCGTCGACGACGATCCGCCGAGCCAATTCCTGTACCCGGAGTTCGAGCTCTTTCGCGCGCTCTTCGAGGCGAGCGGCATCGCG
>JAGSPS010000089.1 GCA_018262315.1 Deltaproteobacteria bacterium
ATCCACGCGATCGACCCCGCGCTGTTCCGGCTGCTGCCGCTCGACAGCGCGTTCGGTGGCGCCACCCGGCTCGGGATCGACCCGGGCAAGCTCGAGGACGACCTCCGACGCGACGCGGTGGCGTCGCTCGAGCGCTGCGGGCGGATCTGTGAAACGGCGGGCGTCAAGTATACGAGCCGCATCGAGATGAAGCCGCCCGCGCGCGCGATCGCCGACGCCGCCGAGCACGCCGATCTCATCGTGATGGGCAGCCGCGGCCTCGGCGCGCTGTCGGGCGCCGCGCTCGGCTCGCTCTCGCACCGCGTGATCGGCGAGACCCGCAAGCCCGTGCTGATCGTGCACTGACGAAGGGGACGGTCCTCCATGTGACCTGGCTTTTGAGAAAAGGGACACACCTCGTGTCAGCCGTGTCCATCGAATCGACAGCCATGCACGCTCCAGGATGGCCGCGCGTGGCCGTTGGTCTCGATCGGGAAGTCCGTGCTCCGAGAAGCGGAGCCGTCCGCATTGCGCGAGCAACGCCACTTCCCAGCATGAGATGATCGAGGCGAGGAGCGGCTCACGCGCAGCGCAGCGCGTTCGTTCGATGGCGGTGCGCTGCTTGCGCGAAAGCTTCTCGGGCTGCGTGATCCACCAGACCCAGGCGTGGGTGTCGAGGAGCAGCGGCGTCAGCGACGCGCTTCCCGCGCTTCGTGATCACCACCTCGCGGCGGCCGCGCGACACCTCTTCCACGATGCGGAGGCAGTGGGTCTCGAGTTCGGAGACGCTGACCGGTCGCGGCATACGAGCCACGGTCCGGAGCATAGGGTCATCTGTCAATGGTCATCTCGGAAGGAACCGCTGTCGGAACCGTTGCCGTCGGACCTCCCGCTCCGAGATCCGCTCGGGAGAGCGCCGCATTGCGATCGCCTGCCTGCTCGCCTATTTCTGGCCCGAATGGAATTGCTGGGAACCCTCTGAGCGGCGCTCGACGGCGGCCGCGAAACCGTGAGTGACGAACGCCCGCCGCGGCGCCGGTCGCGCGTGCCGGCCGGCCGGTTGGAACGGCTCGCGCGCTTCGGGTGGATGGCGGGCGAGTTCGCCGCCGGGGGGTTCGTCGAAGGCACGCGCCGGTTCTTCGGCGGCGCCGCGGCAGACGCCGCGAGCGTGCTGCTGAATCCCGCGAGCGCGCGGCGTCTCGCGCAACGCCTTTCGCGCCTGCGCGGCGCGGCGATGAAGCTCGGCCAGCTGCTCTCGCTCGAGAGCACGGACATCCTGCCGTCCGAGTTCGCCGAAGCGCTGGCGGTGCTGCGCGCCTCCGCCGACGCGATGCCGCCCGCGCAGGTGCGACGCGTGCTCGGCCGCGAGTACGGAAAGGGATGGGAGGCGCGCTTCGCGGATTTCGACTGGGAACCGCTCGCGGCGGCGTCGATCGGCCAGGTGCACGCTGCGACGGCCACGGACGGTCGCCGCCTCGCGCTCAAGATCCAGTATCCGGGCATCGCGAAGAGCATCGACAGCGACGTCGACAACGTCGCCGCGTTGCTGCGGCTCGGTCGCTTCCTGCCCGGCGAAATCGATCTCAGCGGCATCCTCGAAGAGGCCAAGCGCCAACTGCGGCAGGAGGCCGACTACCTCGTCGAGGCGGAGAATCTGCGCCGCTACGCGGCGCTGCTCGAAGACGAGCCCGCGCTGCGGGTTCCGGGCGTCCACGACGACCTCACGACGCGCCGCGTGCTCGCGATGGACCGCATCGACGGCGAGCCGATCGAGGCGCTCACCGGCTCCGGCGTGGCGCAGCCGCGGCGCGATGCCATCGGCCGCACGCTCGAACGGCTGGTCTTCCGCGAACTCTTCGAGTTCCACTTCATGCAGACCGACCCGAACTTCGCCAACTACCTGATCGAGCCGGAGGCGGATCGCATCGCGCTCCTCGATCTCGGTGCGGCGCGCGCCTTCGACCCGGCGTTCTGCGAGCGCTACGCGCGCATCGTGCGTGCCGCACTGAGCGGCGATCGGCGCGCACTCCGCGCCGCGGCCGTCGCGATCGGCTATCTGGCCGAACACGAGCGCGAGGACCGCGCGCGTGGCGTCGAGGATCTGATCCTGCTGGTCTGCGAGCCGCTCCGCCACGAGGGCGTGTATGACTTCGGCCGCTCGCAGGTTCCGTCGCGCACCCGCGACCTCGGCTTCGACCTGGCGTTCCGCAAGGGCTTCCTGCGCCCACCGCCGCCCGAGACGGTCTTCCTGCACCGAAAGCTGGTCGGCTCGTTCCTGCTCTGCGCGCGCATCCGCGCGCGCGTCGACGTGAACGCGCTGATCCGCCCGCTCATCGGGCTGTGACGCGATCGGGCTCGCCCGCCGCCGGGCCGATCTCTTCCACCTCGTAGCGCCAGGCGCGCAGCGTGGCGGGCCAGGCGTTGGCCGGCATTCCCGCCTTGCGGCGCAGCGCGTCCAGGAAGGCGCGCGGGTCGCGCAGCGAGTTCCAGACGGCGGGCAGGAACGTCGCGCGCCGCAGCCCGTCGTCGATCAAGAGCCCGTCGACGCCGGGGCGAAGCTGCGCAAGTAGGTTTGCCTCGCTCGGCGCATCGATCGGCGCGAGCGGGAGCAGTACCGAGACGTGGATCTCGATCGCGTCGAATTCGTCGGCGCCGAGCGGCGGGAAGCGCGGGTCGCCGAAGGCCGCGGCGCGCGCCCGGTCCGCGACGCTCGCGACGAGCGCGCGGCTCGGCTCCAGTTCGCCGATGCAGCCGCGGAGTTCCCCGTCGCCGCTGCGCAACGTCACGAAGCTGGCACGCAGCTCCCGCAGCGCGGGCGGGAAGCGCTCGATCTCCACGGCGAGCGGCCGGCCGGTGCGGAGCACGTTTTCGATCGACGAACGCGCGACGCGCAGCAGCGTGGCCCGCTCATCGTACGCGAGGGTTCCGGCCGTGAGGGTTTCAGGCGAACGCATACGCCCCGTAGCCCACCACGCGATCCCGCGGACCCGCCGTATCGCCCGAATTGCGCAGGTCCAGCGTGCGAGCCGCCAGACCGTGAAGGCGCGCGCCGACGAGCAGTCCGCGCACCGGCACCCGGCCGCAGGCGCTCTGCTCGTCGAGTCCTTCGGAGCGAAGCGCCTCGATCGCGGCCGTCGTAGCGCGATCGAGGGAGCGCGCGCTCTCGTAGTCGTAGTAGTGCGAGAGATCCGAGCTGACTACGATCAGCGTCTCGGGCCCGCCCCACGCGAGTTCGAGCACTTGGGCGACTTCCTGGGGCGTCGCGTCGCCCGCGACGAGCGGCAACAGCAGGAACGTGCCGAGCGTCTCCTGGAGGAACGGCAGCTGCACCTCGAGGCTGTGCTCCTCGGCGTGTGCGGCATCGTAGACGCGCACCTGCGGCAGCTTCTCGAGCGCGGCGGCGCCGGCGCGGTCGAGCCGGACGTCCCCGAGCGGCGTGCGCCAGACCGACGCGCTCGACAGCGCGAGCCCGCGGAAGGCGACGCGGTGTGACGGACCGAGCAGCACGACGCGCTCGATGCGATCGCGCAGCGGCGCGAGCGTTGCGTACACCGAGCCCGCGATCGGTCCCGAGTAGACGTAGCCCGCGTGCGGCGCGATCAGCGCCTTGGGCGCCTGCCCGGAACCCGCATCGCGCAGCCGCCGACGCCCCTCCTCGAGACAGGCGTGCACCGCGCGGCGCAGGACCTCGGGGTCCTCGGGATAGAAGAAGCCCGCAACGGCAGGTTCGCGGATGGCGCCCTCGGCTTGCATCGCGCAATTCTCGTTCCGCAGCGATCGCGCGCAAGGGCGCCGGGTTGACTCGCTGCGCGCGGGACGCATCTCTCGGCGCAATGAGTGATCCGAAGTTCCTGGATGTCCCCGCGCTCGGTGTCGCGGGCTCGGTCGTAGCTGGCCGTCACTGGAGCGCGTGCGACGACGGCCGGTTGCGCTGCGACGTCTGTCCGCGAGAGTGTCGCCTCGCGGACGGCCAGCGCGGGCTCTGCTTCGTGCGCGCGCGCGCCGGCGACCAGATCGTGCTGACGACTTGGGGTCGCTCGAGCGGCTTCTGCGTCGATCCGATCGAGAAGAAACCGCTCAACCACTTCCTGCCCGGCTCGCCGGTACTCTCGTTCGGCACCGCCGGCTGCAATCTCAGCTGCTCGTTCTGCCAGAACTGGGACATCAGCAAGTCGCGCGAGATCGACACGCTGGCGGATCGCGCCACGCCGGAGACGATCGCGCGCGCGGCCGAGGCGCTCGGCTGCAGGAGCGTCGCGTTCACCTACAACGACCCGGTGATCTTCCTCGAGTACGCGATCGACGCGGCGCACGCCTGTCGCGAGCGCGGCATCAAGACCGTCGCGGTGACGGCCGGCTACGTGAAGCCCGCCGCGCGACGCGAGTTGTTCGCCGCGATGGATGCCGCCAACGTCGATCTGAAGGGCTTCAGCGAGCGCTTCTACCAGAAGCTCTGCAGCGGCCATCTGGACCCCGTCCTCGACACGCTCCGCTACCTCGCGCACGAGACCTCGGTCTGGTTCGAGATCACCACGCTGTTGATCCCGGGCGAGAACGACTCCGACGAGGAACTCCACGCCGCGAGCGAGTGGATCGTCGCGAACCTCGGCGTCGACGTGCCGTGGCACTTCAGCGCGTTCCATGCCGATTTCCGGATGCGCGAGACGCCTGCGACGCCCCCCGAGACGTTGCGCCGCGCGCGCGCGATCGCCCGCGGCCACGGCGTCCGTCACGTCTACACGGGCAACGTCCATGACCGTGACGGCCAGAGCACCTTCTGTCATGCGTGCGGCAGCCGGCTCGTCGGGCGCGACTGGTACGTCCTCGACGAATGGAACCTCGACAGCCAGGGCCGCTGCTCGAAATGCCATACCCGCTGCGCCGGTGTCTTCGAGGCGCAGCCCGGCACCTGGGGTATGCAGCGACTCCCGGTGCGACTCGCCGACTTCGCCTGATTCCTCCCAGTGTCGCCCACCTGACAGACCTGCGGGGCGCGAGCAGTTACCAAGTGGGTACGCGCCGACTCGAGATCCCGGTCTCGCACGGGGAGGTGGAAGATGCGCTCGCTCGCCCGCATCTGGATCGGCGCCGCTTGCATCGCCGGCACTGCCCTGGCCCGCCCGGCCGCGGGCTTCGAGTTCTTCGACGGGCGTCTCCAGGTCCACGGTTTCGCCGAGGCCCAGATTCGCGCGCTCGCGCGCAACATGAAGGGCACCGACAACTGGGACCTGGCCCAGTGGTACAACGTCGTCAGTCTCGAACTCGAGTACACCGCGGTCGATTCGGGCTGGGGCCCCTTCGACCTCCTCTCGTTCTTCGGACGCGTCGAGGCCCGCTACGACTGCGTCTGGACCCGCGCCTGCGGGATCTTCCCCGCCGTGAATTCCTGGGGCGACCGCTCCGTGCACTTGCCACTGCGGATGACCGACGCGCGGCGCAGCGGCTTCCAGGGCTCGGTGTTCGTCGGGCCGACCACCCGCTACGCGGGCACTGAACTGGTACCCGAACTCGACGGGCGCACCGTCGCGGTCGGCGTGCCGCAGTACGCCGCCACGCCGGAGCCGGCGAACGAGCACCGGCCGCTCAGTTTCGGCCAACTCCACCGCATCGACGGGCTCTTCGAGGTCGCCGGGTTCGACGAGCAGTACGGCACCGCGGACGACCCCGCCCCGTTTGCATTCGCCGAGATTCTGAGCCGCTGCCATTTCGGTTCACGCGAATTGCGCGGCGGCGACAACGGTCACGGCGTGCAGATCATGGGTCCGATCGAGCCCGGCTGTCCGGTCCGGACCTTCGGGCGACTCGCCGACCTTCCGAATCCGTTCAGCTCGCTCGACCTGGATCCCGTTCTCTTCGGTCGCGATCGCATTCCCAATACACCCGACGACGCGAGCGCCCCGCTTCCGCCGGTGGGAACGGCCGAGCTGCCGTTCCGACCCGCGCCGACGATCGCCGCCGCCGGGGGCGGACCGGCGAACCTCGCGCGCGGGATCTACTACCCGAGCCCGGCGCTCCGCAACGCCCTGCACGAGAACCTCTTCGACAGCTTCGACCAGAACTTCCGCGAGGCGGAACTCGCATGGAACCGCGGCGCCAGCCAGCAGGACGAGCGCGAGCTGAAAGAGCTCTACGCCGACATGGAGTTCTTCGACAGCCGGCTCTGGGTGCGGGCCGGCAAGCAGAACATCGTGTGGGGCAAGACGGAGCTGTTCCGCACCACCGACCAGTTCAATCCGGCCGACCTGGCGCTCGCCACGCTTCCCGATCTCGAAGAAGCGCGCATTCCGCTCTGGTCGATCCGCGGCGTCTACTCGTTCTACTCGGTGGGGCCGCTCGAGGACGTGCGCCTCGAGCTGGCCGCCAATCTCGACGACTTCGAGCCCGCCGACGTCGGCCGCTGCGGCGAGCCCTTCACCGTGTTCGCGGCCTGCAACAAGACGACGGGCCTGTTCTTCCACGGTGTCACGGGATTCGGTGTCGCGGGCGAGCATCGCCCGCCGAACCCGTGGTCGAACGCGTCGGGGATCGAGTACGGCGCGCGCCTCGAGTTCCGGCTCGGGCGCTTCAGCTTCCAGCTCTCCGACTTCTATGGCTACGAGGACTTGCCCTACGCCGACCGCCTCTTCGACTACAGCCGCAACGTCGACCCGTTCTCCGGACGACCGCGGCGCGCGGGAGCGGGTGGCCGATGCACCACCGGACAGGAACCCGCCTGCCTGGGACTCTCCCCGGCATCGGGGATCACACCGGACGGAACGGCGCTCAACCTCTCCGCCGGCAATCGCCAGGCCGTGCTCGACCAGACGCCCGTCAACCTGCAGCTGTTCGCGATGATCTGCTCGACCAGCATCGGCTTCAACGCGATCGACCCGACCTCGTGCGGGCAGTCCGTCTTCAACAGCCTTGCCCTCGTGATCCTTCCCGGTGTCTTCTACACACGCGACCAGGCCAAGGATCCCAACACCTATCCCGTCTCGGCGACGGTCTCGAACGCGCTCGCAGGTAACAACGTTGCAGGGAACATCCTCGCAAATCTCGCCGGAGGGGCACTTCCCTTCGTGCGCCTCAATGCCGACCCCTGCGACGCATTTCGCAGCGACGGCTGCCCGGCCAAGGGGCAGGCGCCCAACTCGGATTTCGGCCCGCATCCGAGTTTCGCGGAGACACTGACGCTGAACGAGACTCTCACCGACGAACAAGAGGGCCTTCTCGGCTGCGGCGCGTTCTATGGCAGCGACTGCGAAGTGGACGGCATCGATTTCGCCAATACCGAGGCGAGCGTGTTCCTGGAGTCGGTCGTCGGGTCGGTCGGTGTGATCCCGGCGGAGGGTTGGAACACGCAGAATGGGCTCGCCCAGCCGGGGACGGTCGGTTTCGACCGGGGACCCGTCGCCACCCGCTACGTGCCGGGCATCGGCACGGTGACGCTGCCCGGCGCGCACGCGCCCGGCGAGCCCGGCTACGATCCGCTCGTCGACGGCACCACGACGGGACTCGTGATCCCGGCGGCATTCGGAGCCTCGGCCGGCCAGCTCTTCCGCTCGGAGCTGTCCGCGCTCTCCTTCAACTTCCAGCTGGTGGCGGCGGCACTCTCCTCACCTCCCGACGCCAACGGAGACGGCAGCCCCGACGGCCCCTCGGCGCCCAACGAGTTCGATCCAGCCAGTCCCTTCAGCCTCGACCCCGGACAATGCTCCTGGGCGCAGCCGCAGTTCTGCTCGGTGATCCGCTCGTTCTTCACGATCGTGGGGCAGCAACGCAATGCGGTGCGTGCGGGCGGTCGCGGCGACTTCGGACGCACCGACTTCCTCTGGCACAGCGGCGGCGAGGTCGTGCTGCGCTACGAGAAGCGCAACGTGCTGGGCTTCTCGACCGATTTCGCCGAGGACGTCACCAAGTCGAACTGGAGCATCGAGAGCGCCTGGGTCGAAGGGCAGCGCTTCAGCGACGTGAATCAGCTCGACGGCATCTCCCAGGCCGACACCTTCAACCTCACGGTCTCGGTGGACCGTCCGACCTTCATCAACTTCCTGAATCCGCAGCGCACCTTCTTCTTCAACGCACAGTTCTTCTTCCAGTACGTGGCCGGCTACAACCGCGGCTTCACCACCAACGGCCCCTGGAACATGCTCGCCACGCTGACCGTCAACACCGGCTACTTCCGCGACCGCTTGCAGCCGGCCCTCACCTTCCTCTACGACCAGCAGTCGGGGTCGGGCGGCATGCTCCCGAAGCTCACCTACCGCTTCACCTCGAACTTCTCGGCGACGGTCGGCGTGAACTGGTTCTGGGGAGGCGCGGAACTGCGCTCGAATCCGCTGCTTCCGGTGTCCTCGGTGGACACCCAGGTGGGCAAGGACGCCTATCACCAGGGTGTGGAGAATGCGCTCGCCGTGGTGCGCGACCGCGACGAGGTGTTCTTCCGGCTGCGATACACTTGGTGAGATGAATCACTCCGAGCGACTGAGCGCCCAGGACAGCTCCTTCGTCCTCTGGGAGCGGCGCGAGACGCCGATGCACGTGGGTGCCGTCGCGATCCTCGAAGCGGAACCGCTCGGCTCGGCCGACGGCGGCATCGACGCCGCGCGCATCACCCGGCACGTCGAATCGCGGCTCCATCTCCTGCCGCGCTATCGCCAGCGCCTCGCCTTCACACCCCTCGAAGGCCACCCGGTGTGGGTCGACGACGCGCACTTCGACCTCGGCTACCACGTGCGTCGCACGGCGCTGCCGCGCCCCGGCACGGACGGCGAACTCAAGGCGCTCGTCGCGCGCATCCTGTCGCAGCGCCTCGACCGCGCCAAACCATTGTGGGAGATGTGGATCGTCGAGGGTCTCGAGGGCGGACGCTTCGCGCTGGTCACCAAGGTCCACCACTGCATGGTGGACGGCGTGTCGGGCATGAACCTGATCACGCTGCTGCTGAGTCGCAGCCCCGAGGAACCGCCCGTCGTCGCGCCCGCCTGGACGCCGGCGCCCGAACCGACCCCGTTCGATCTGCTGGTGAGCGAGAGCGCCCGCCGCGCGCGCAGCGGCGGCGCGCTCGCCCGCGGCGTTCTCGCTGCGGTGCGCGACCCCGCCGCGACCTGGTCGCGGCTCAGAGGCGCGGGCAGCGCAATCGCGCAGGCACTCGACGCCGGGCTGCGGACGCCCGGCGCGACGCGTCTCAACCGCCCGATCGGCCCGCACCGCCGCGTCGAGTGGCTCAGCGTCGATCTAGCCAGCGCCAAGCAGGTGAAGAATCGGCTCGGTGGCACCCTCAACGACGTCGTACTCGCCACGGTGTGCGGCGCGCTCCACCGCTTCCTCGCCAAACGCCGCGAGTGGCACACGCGGCTCGACTACCGGATCGTCGTGCCGGTCAACCTGCGATCTCCCGGCGACGAACCCACTGGCGGCAATCGTGTGTCGGCCTACTTCCTGTCGCTCCCGATCGCCGAGGCCAACCCGCTGCGGCGCTACGACGCCATCCAAACCTCCACTGCGTGCCTCAAGAGCTCGCGCGCCGCGGAAGGCATCGAGCTGCTCACCCAGCTCGCCGATCGCGTCGGCGGCACCTGGCTGACGCGCCTCGGCGGGCACGTGATCGACCGGCTGCGGCCCTACAACCTGATCGTGACCAACGTCCCGGGACCTCCGTTTCCGCTCTACATCCTCGGCGCGCGCCTGCTCGAGTTGATCCCGATGCTGCCGCTCTTCGAGCAACAGGGCCTCGGGGTCGCGGTGCTGAGCTACTGCGGCCGGCTGGAGTTCGGGCTGATCGGCGACCGCGAGCTGGCGCCCGATCTGGGGTCCCTCTCCGGGGCCCTGGTCGCGTCCTTCGCGGAACTCGAGACGCTGGCGCGTTCGCGCCCCGGCAAGCGGCCTTTGAGGAGGAAAGCCGGCAAACCGCCCCGCGAAGGCGCGCTCCGCGCGTTGCAATAGGAGACCGACTCGAGAGTCGGCCGAGGCGCGAGCGCCGGTCCTCAGCCTGCGGCGATCCTGCGCAGTGTTGCGATGTCGGCTACGCGCAGCAGGCCGACCTCCCCGCTCAGCAATCCCTCGCGCTCGAAGCGACGAAGCACCCGGATGGCGGTTTCGACGGTGGTGCCGGCCGCTTCCGCGAGCGCGCGGCGCGTCACGTGCGCCTCCCCGTCGCGCGTGGCAGCGAGTAGCGCGCGCGCAAGGCGCGCCGGCGCGGGGTCGT
>JAGSPS010000090.1 GCA_018262315.1 Deltaproteobacteria bacterium
ATGCGCGCGATCATGATGCGTTCGAAGCGCCGCGGTGTGCAGTGGTTGCGGGCGTCGCTCGAAGCCGCGCCGGCGCCCGCGCCATTCGCGAAGCGCGTGCGCATCGAGAACGTGGACGTCGGCGGCGTGCGGGCGCGTTGGTTGGTGCCGCTCGGCGCGACCGATCCGTCGCGCACGCTCGTCTACTGCCACGGCGGCGGTTTCGTGGTCTGCTCGCCCGACACGCACGCCGATCTGATGGCGCGACTCGCCGTGCTGGCGAACACGCGCGTGCTCGCCGTCGACTATCGACGCGCGCCTGAGCACTGCTTCCCGGCGGCGCACGACGACGTCTTGGCCGCGGTGCGCTGGCTCTACGCCCAGGGCGCCGATCCCGCCCGCGTCGTGCTCGGCGGCGACTCGGCGGGCGGCAACCTCGTCGCGGCGACGCTGTGTTCGCTGCGCGACGCGGGCGATCCGCTGCCTGCCGCCGCCGTGCTCTTCTGTCCGTGGGTCGATCCGCTCGCAGCGGGCGGCTCGATGGACGCGAACGCAGACGTCGACTTCCTCGATCGCGAGCTGTTGGTCGCGTGGGCCCACGCCTACCTGCCGCCCGGCTCGGCGCGCGATCCGCGCGCGTTCCCGATCGACGCGAAGCTCGCCGGCTTGCCGCCGCTCTTGATCCAGGTGGGCGGCGCCGAAGTGCTGCTCGACCAGGTCGTTGCGTTTGCAGAGCGAGCGCGCGCGGCGGGCGTGGACGTGTCGCTCGAGGTCGAACCCGCCATGTTCCACGACTGGCAGGTCGAGGCGGCTCTGCTGCCCGAAGGCGCGCGCTCCGTCGAAACCGCCGCCCACTGGCTCACAAGAAGCGTAACCGCGCGTTGACTTGGGGACGTTCCTGCCCTGTTGCCTTAGTTGCATTCAGGAACGTCCCCAAGTCAACCGTCCCCAAGTCAACGATTCGGGTATGCTTGCGGGGCGCCCGGCGGAGGATTCCATGGCCCTGCAAACTGCGCCCGCTCCGGAGCGCGATCCTTCGTTTCACGGCATCGACCCGACCAGCGCGCGCGATCTCGAGCGCTACGCCGATCCGTTTCCGTCGATCCACCACCTCCGGCGCGTCGCGCCGGTGAACGAGACACCGATCGGATTGTGGCGGCTCTCATCGACACTGATCTGCGAGATGCTGGGCGTGCCGGCGGCCGACCGCGAGCGCTTCACGCTTTGGACCGCGCACGCGACCCACGCGCTCGCTGGCACGATGGCGCCGCCCGACGTACAGGCACGCGCGCAGAACGCCGCCATGTCGCTGGCCGGCTATTTCACCGACCTCATCGAAGAGCGGCGCAAGAGCAAGACCGACGACCTGCTCTCCGAATTGATCCGCGCCGAAGAAGAGGGCGATCGGCTCTCGCATTCGGAGCTGGTGGTGCAGTCGATCGGCCTGCTGATCGCCGGCTTCGAGACCACGATCGGACTGATCGGCAACGGCGTCGCCGCGCTCGCGCGCAACCCGCGCGAAGCCGAGAAGCTGCGCGCGCGACCGGAACTCGTGCCCAACGCAGTCGAGGAGTGCCTGCGCTACGAAGGCCCGATCGGCATGACGCTCCGGGTGCTGCACGAGGACGCCAGCTTCGGCGGTCGCACGATCCCCAGGGACACCGAAGTGTGGGCGATCCTGTGGGGCGCCAATCGCGACCCGGCCATGTTCCCCGATCCGGACCGCTTCGACGTCGAGCGCAGCAACGCGCGCGAACATCTGGCCTTCGGCGGCGGTGCACACCTCTGCCTCGGCGCACATCTCGCGCGCATGGAAGGGCAGGTGGCGATCGGCGCGCTCACCGCACGCACGCGCGAGCTCGCGCTCGCGAGCGACGAGATCGCCTGGGGCGCGTCGCTGTTCCGTGTGCCGGGCGCGCTACCCGTGACGTTCCGTCCAGCCTGAGCCGCCGTTACGAGCGCTCGGTCGGGAAGCCCCGCTTCGTCCAGCCGGTCCAGCCTTCCGCCATCGAGAGCACCTGTCCGAAGCCCATCTGCTGGAGGCTGTGCGCGGCGAGCGCCGAGCGATGGCCGCCGCCGCAGTAGAGCACGAGCTTGCGCGAGCGGTCGGCGAGCCACGGATCGCGCTTCGGGTGACGTCGATGAACTCGCAGCCGCCGCGGTCCGGCGCATCGAGCAACCGGCGCACCTCTTCGGGCGTGATCTCGCGCACCGCGGCGAGGGCTTCGCGGACGAAATCGGCTAGTGACTTGGCCATGGCGGCATTCTATCCGCCTATCCGTGGGGGAACAGCGGATGGACCACCCGAGCGCGATCCGGCCCGAACAGCACGCGGTCTTCCGCGCCGACAAGATGGGCAAGAGCACGCTCTTCGAGTCGCCGCACCTGCTCGTCGGGCTCAACTGCTTCGAGCCCGGCCAGCAGCACGCGCTGCACGCCCACGGCGACATGGACAAGGTCTATCAGGTCCTCGCGGGGCAGGGCGAGTTCCTGCTCGAAGGCCGCACGATCCCGATGGACGCCGGCGTGATGCTGGTCGCTCCGCGCGGCGTCCCACACGGAATCCGCAACACCGGGCGGGAGCGCCTCATCGTCTTGGCGATCCTCGCCCCCGGCCCAAGCGCCGCGTGATACCCCTGTCGCGCTCCTTCTTTTCTGATTGGAAAGGCTCAAGTAGGGCCTGCAACTGCCGATCAGCCTCGGGTGAAGACGCGTCTCGCTCTCGTCGCCATCCTATTTTCGCTCGGGTTGGCTGCGTCGGGGGCCCGAGCCGGCGATCTCGCCGTGCTGCCGCCGCGAACGCCTGCCGAACTCGAGGTCGTGGCGCGCGGCGCGACCGAGTGGGTGCGGGCTCGCTTCGCCGAAGCGGGGCTCGCGTCGAGCGACACATTCTCGCTCGCCGCCTCACTGGCGCCCGATCGCCCGCGCGCGCTGCCTTCCCGCGAAGCGCTGCGCGAACTGCAGGGACAGGCCGGCGCGGAGCGCGCGTGGCTGCTCGATCTCGATGCCGACCGCGGCAACGCCGTGCTGCAACTGCTGCTCGTCGAGCTCGGCTCGGGATCGACGGCGGCTGCCGGCGAGGCCGACGCGAAGCTGGCGAACCTGGGCGGCGCCGTTGCCGAAGTGACCAACGCGGTGATCGCGCAGGCCGGTGCGGCGGGTCGCACGCTCAGCCCGCCGAGCCTCGCCGAATTGGACCGCTACGGGCGCGCCGTCGTCGCGCTGGACGCTGGGCGCCTCGCCGATGCGTGGCGAGCGCTCGGCAACAAGGTGACGCCGACATCGCAGGCGCTGCGCAGCCGCCTCGAAGCCGCCGGTTCGTCGGAGAGGTTTCCGCCGACCGAGCGCGCGCGACTGGCGGTGGCGCGCGGTGACTCGGAGCGCGCGCGCCTCTGGCTGCGCGCGCAAATGGGCGCCAACCAGGACGACGCGTTGCTCGCGCTCGCCGCTGCCGAAGCGGCGGAAGAACTCGGCGAGATCGAACGCGCGCTGTCGCTCTTCGAGCGAGCGATCGAGTTGGACCCGCATTCGCGCGCCGCGCATGCCGGCCGAGCGCGCATGCTGCTGGAGGCCGGGCGAAACGACGAAGGCGTCGCGGCGCTTTCCGCGCTCGAAACTCCCGATGCGGCCCTGCTCGAAACGGCCGTCGAGGCGCCGAACCTCGACCCGCACGCCCGTGCGAAGCTGCATTGGCAACTCGCCAGTCAGCTCGAGGCGCGCTTCGAGAACGAGCGCGCGCTGGAACACCTCGAACGCGCCGCCCAGCTGGACACGAGTCTCGAAGGCGTGACGGCGCGCGACGCGGCGCTGCTCCACACGCGGCTCGGGGAGCCCGAGCGGGCGTTGGCACCCGCGGAACGCGCCGCGCAACTGGGCGCCGCCGATGCGCCGCTCCTCGAAGCGCTCGGCGCTGCGCGTCACAGGGCTGGCGATGCGCGCGGCGCGCGCGCGGCGTTCGAGCAGGCGCGCGCCCTGGCGCCGCAGGCGCCCGGGCCGCTGATCGGCATCGGCGCAATCGCGATCGAAGCGGGCGACACCGCGTCGGCCGACCTGCTCTTGAAGCAGGCACTCGAGCTGGCGCCGCGCCACACGCCGACGCGACTCGCGCTCGCGAGTCTGATGCGCACGACCGGTCGGGTGGACGGCGCGCTCGCCCTGCTCCAAGGAAATCCCGGCGGCCCCAACGCCGCGCTGCTGCGCGAGACGGCCTCCATCCGCGCGGCGCAAGGCGACCTCGTCGGCGCCCGTGGAATGCTCGAAGAGGCGATGGAACTCGCACCTGCCAACATCACGCTCACCGAGGAACTCGCGAAGCTGCGCGAGCAGGGGGGCGACGCCACGGGCGCCGACTCACTGCGCAAGATGGCGGAACGCATGGGGGGTGGCCCGAGCAGCGCCGCCACCGAACTCGGCGCCAGCAACCTCGCGGACAGTGGCGATCCCGGCACGCTGAACGAACTCGCCGCCAGCTTCCCGCAGCGCGTCGCCGGTCGCGACACTCCCGTCCAGGTCGTGGCGCTGCTGCCGATGTCGCTCGTGGGCGAGACCAGCCTGTTGGCGCGCTTCTTCGCCCCGAAGCGCCTCGCGCCCGATGCCTTCGGTGAAGAACTCGCGCGCGCTCTCGCAACGCGCTTCGAAGTCGTCGCGCCGCACGAGATCCCGCTCGAGCTGGCGAACGCCGAGCAGCAGGCGCTGCGCTCCTTCGACGACGGCGAAACCGCCGTCGCGCGCATGAACGACGCGCTCGGCACCGACGCGGTCTTCGTCGCGCGGCTGCGCGGCAGCGGCGACGCCGACAAGCGTCCCGGCGCGCTGCACGTCGAGGTGCGCATGCTCGCGGGCAGCGACCTGATGCACGTCCGCCGCTTCGGCAATCAGACCTGGATCGCCGACGGCGAGCGGCGCTACTCCGAGTGGAATCCCGCCGCGATCGTTGTCTACTCGATGCTGCTGGTGCTCGCGGTGCTGCCGCTGATCCGAGGCTGGGGCGAACTGCAGGTCGGGATCCAGTACGCGTCGCTCGGCAAGGGCTTCTTCAGCATCAAGCTGTCGCGGCGCCCGCAGCGGGCGGGCGTCGGCGAGACCCGCAAGCGCGGCAACCACGGCTATCTCCGCAAGATGCGTCTCGCGGGCCGCTACGAACGTTCGATGGTGGGGCGCGAAACGCAGTTCGGCTGGCTGCCCGCGCGTGGCTACTACGTGACGGTACACGGCCTGTTGCAGGATCCCGTGACCGACGAGGTGATCGGCAACTACGCCGCCGAGCAGAAGGTGGTGGTGCGACGCGGCCATCCGGCGCGCCTCGACTTCGACTTCCGCTCCAAGGAGTGCGCCCTCGAAGTCAACGTCTTCGGCGGCGGAGAGCCGGTCTCGCAAGCCGTCGTCGCCGTGCGCGGCAGCGCGGACAGCCTGCGCTATGCGCGCAGCGGCCGCACCCTCCTCTACCTCTCTCCCGGTCATTACAAGGTGCTCGTGGGTTGCGGCGACCGCGTTCTCGAGCGCGAGGTGTCGATCGAGACGCTGGCGCCGCGCACGCTCTCGTTCGATCGCGACGACGAGAACGCGCAGCTCTTCACGAACTGTCCCGAGGCCGTCGAGCCCTACCTGCAGGGGAACCTGGTCGGTGCCGCCGACGCGCTGGAGCGCGCCGGTGAAGAGGTCGCTGCGGCGCGCATTCGCGGCGAACACTTCGCTGCGATCGGGGAGAACGAGAAGGCGGCGCAGTCGTTCCAGCGCGCCGGTCGCTTCGAGCAGGCCGCGACGCTGATCTCCGACGGCGCCGACCCCAGCGCTGCCGCCGAGCTCTACGAGCAGGCCGGCAACCACGAGAAGGCCGCCCCGGCGTTTCGCGCGGCGGGCAACCCCGCCCGCGCCGCGCATCACTACGAGGTCGCCTTTCGCTACGAGGACGCGGTCGAGTGCTACCGCGAGGCCGGCAATGCCGAAAAGGTCTGCGAGCTGCTCGAGAAGCTCGCGCACTTCCTGGAGGCCGCGCGCTGCGCGAGGGAGAACGGCGACCCCGATCGCGCGATCCGCAGCCTCCAGATGATCGACTTGCGCGACCACGAGTACGTGTCGGCCTGTCGCCTGCTTGGCGAGATCTTCACCGAGCGCGGCGAGCTGGATCTCGCGGTGCAGAAGCTGGACGAGGCCGTGACGATCGGCGGTGGCGAGAACGCTCGGCTCGAGGTCGTCGAGCAGCTGGCGCGCACGCTCGAACAGGCCGGTCGTCTCGACACCGCGCTGGAAACCTGGGAGTCGATCCGCGGGCGCGACTTCCACTACCCGGACGCCAACACGAGGATCGAGTCGCTGCGCAAGGCGATCGACGAGGAGCGCGCGTCCCACGCCACGCTCGCGAACGGCGGGCAGCCGGCCGAGAGTCGCTACGAACTCCTGGGAGAAATCGGGCGCGGCGGGATGGGCGTCGTGTTCAAGGCGCGCGACAAGCGGCTCGGCCGCATCGTCGCGTTGAAGCGGCTGCCCGACAATCTGCGCAACCACCCGACCGCCGTGCGCCTGTTCCTGCGCGAAGCGCGCGCGGCGGCCGCGCTCAACCATCGCAACATCGTCACGCTCTTCGACGCCGGTCAGGAAGGGGACCAGTACTTCCTCACCATGGAGCTGCTCGAAGGCTTCCCGCTCCACGACGTACTGGAGAAGCGCGGCAAGCTCTCGCCGCGCGACGCGGCGCGCCTCGGCGCCCAGACCGCCGCCGGACTCGAGTACGCCCACGCCCAGGGCGTCGTGCACCGCGACATCAAGACCTCGAACCTGTTCTTCACCAAGGACCGCGTGCTCAAGATCATGGATTTCGGTCTGGCCAAGATGACCGAGGAAGTGCGGCGCGCCGCGACCGTCGTGGGCGGCACGCCCGGCGCCCGATCCGCGCGAGGCCGCGCCCGATCTTCCGGAGGACTTCGCCGCCGTGATCGCCAGGTTGATGGCGAAGCGTCCCGAAGATCGCTTCGCGTCGACCGGCGAGGCCGGCGCGCAGCTCGCGCGCATCGCGAAACGCCTGGCGGCCTGAGCAACGCGCGCAAGCTCCGCGCGGATCCCATCCCAACGCGCATGGAAGTGCCGGTGAGAGTCGGGTAGCCTCGTACCCCCCCGGCTCCGCCATGCAGGCTCGGCTTTCGCGCACTTGCAATCGCTGGGGACTTGCAATCGCTGAGGGATTGTCGTCGATGGAATCGAGTGCGCGCCCACCCAACGACTGGACCATTCCAATTCAGATCCGGAACGGACAGAGCAGCGATCTTGCAGACTTCGGCATCAACGCCGCCGCAGTCGAAGAGATCCGTGACCGCTTTGCCATGGATCCCGGCTCGGTCGACCCCGCGTGGGCGGAAGTCTTCGGCGCCGGCGAAGCGCCCGTCGTGCTCGACTGCCGCGAGGCCGAGAAGCACGCGCGCGCGCTGCGCCTGATCCACTCGTATCGCGCGCGCGGACATCGCATTGCCGATATCGACCCGCTCGGCGGTCGCGCGATGTACTTCCCGGAGTTGGATCCCGCGCACTACGGCTTCGGCCATGACGATCTCGCCAGGAGCTTCCTCGCCGGGGACCTGCCCGGCGGACCGATGCAGCCGCTCGGCCAGATCCTCGAAACGCTGCGCGCCACCTATTGCGGCAAGATCGGTGTCGAGTTCACCCACATCCAGGATCCCGGCCGCAAGGCGTGGCTGCAGCGCCACCTCGAAGAGATGCGCAACAATACGGCGCTCGACCGTGACGAGCGCGCGCGCGTTCTCGAGATGCTCTCGGCGGCCGAACTCTTCGAGCGCTTCCTCCAGACGCGCTTCGTCGGGCAGAAGCGTTTTGGCCTCGAAGGTGCGGAGGCGCTGATCCCGCTGCTCGACACGCTCGTCGAGGGAGCACCCGAGCACGGCATCCACGAGTACGTGATCGGCATGGCGCACCGCGGCCGCCTCAACGTGCTCTCGAACATCCTGGGCAAGTCCTTCGAGATGATCTTCTCGGAGTTCGAGGACATCGAGGACATCGACGCGCCGTTCGGCTCCGGCGACGTCAAGTACCACAAGGGCTACTCGAGCGACCGCCGCACGCGCAGCGGCGCACGCGTCCACCTCTCACTCGCTGGCAATCCGTCGCACCTGGAAGCGGTGAATCCGGTGGTCGAGGGCCGCGTGCGCGCCAAGCAGAGGAATGCGGGCGACCTGCGCGGGCGCTCCGTGGTGCCGGTGCTGATCCACGGCGACGCCGCCTTCGCCGGACAGGGCATGGTCGCCGAGACGCTCAACCTCTCGAAGCTCGCCGGCTATTCCACCGGCGGCACGCTGCACGTGATCATCAACAACCAGATCGGCTTCACCGCGACGCCCGCCGAGACGCGCTCGACGCTCTACTGCAGCGACGTCGCGAAGATGATCCAGGTGCCGATCTTCCACGTGAACGGCGACGCCCCCGAAGCGGTGGTGCACGTCGCACGGCTCGCCCTCGAGTACCGCCAGCGCTTCGCGGAAGACGTGGTGATCGACATGGTCTGCTACCGCCGGCATGGCCACAACGAGGGCGACGAGCCGAATTTCACCCAGCCGCTGCTCTACGAGAAGATCCGCGCGCGCCCGTCGGTGCGGCGGCTCTACACCGATGCGCTGCTCGAAGCGGGTGTGCTGGCGAGCGAGGCGGCGCAGGCGATCGAGAAACGGCTCTCGGAGCAACTCGACGAGGCGCTCACCGAGATGAAGGTGGAGCCGCCCGGTCCCGACGAGCCCTACGACCCGCGCGGCCCCTGGACCGGCTTCACCCGCAAGGCGAGCGGCGAGGGTGCCGCCAGCGCCGTGGCGATCGAGCGGCTGCAGCAGGTCGCCGAGCGCATCGCGCATGTGCCCGCCGGCTTCGATCTGCACAAGAAGCTGAAACCGATCCTCGAGCGGCGCGCCAAGGCGATCGCCTCGGACGGCGAAATCGACTGGTCCTTCGCCGAGGCGCTCGCCTTCGGCTCGCTGCTGCTCGAGGGCTACAACGTGCGGCTCTCGGGGCAGGACTCGTCGCGCGGCACCTTCTCGCACCGTCACGCGGTGGTCGTCGATCAGACCTCGGAAATCGAATATGCGCCGCTCGCTCACCTGTCGGCGACGCAGGGTCGCTTCGAGGTGTACGACAGCCTGCTCTCCGAGCAGGCCGTGCTCGGCTTCGAGTACGGCTACTCGGTCGCGGATCCGATGACGCTCACGCTTTGGGAAGCGCAGTTCGGCGACTTCGCGAACGGTGCGCAGGTGATCATCGACCAGTTCGTCGCGTCGGCCGCGGTGAAGTGGGGTCGCCTCTCGGGGCTCGTGATGTTGCTGCCACACGGCTACGAAGGGCAGGGCCCGGAGCATTCGAGCGCCCGCATCGAGCGCTACCTCCAGCTCTGCGCCGAGGACAACATCCAGGTCGTGAACTGCACGACGCCGGCCCAGTATTTTCACGTGCTGCGCCGCCAGATGCGCCGCAACTTCCGCGCACCGCTGATCCTCTTCACGCCGAAGAGCCTGCTGCGCGCGCCGCGCGCCGTTTCGCGTCCCAGCGAGTTCTCGAGCGGCGCCTTTCAGCCGGTGATCCCGGACTTCGAATGCATGCGCAGCCCGGAATCCGTGCGCCGCGTGCTGTTCTGCTCGGGCAAGGTCTACTACGACATCAGCGAAGAGCGCGAGCAGCGCGGCGCCGAAGCGGAAGTCGCGATCGTGCGCATCGAGCAGGTGTATCCCTGGGACAGCGCCGGCGTCGCCGCCGCGCTGGCGAAGTTCGTGAATCTCGAGCACGGGGTGTGGGTGCAGGAGGAGCCGAAGAACATGGGGCCCTGGTTCTTCGTGCGTGAGCTGTTGCAGGCGCAGATTCCGAAGGGAATCACGCTGCGCTACGCAGGTCGCCCCGCAGCCGCGGCTCCCGCCGGCGGCTCGATGCGCCTGCACAAGCAGCGCCAGAGCAAACTGCGCTTCGACGCCTTCCACGCTTGATGATCTCGCGCCGCGGCCGGACGGCCGCGCGCCAACACGAGTCAGGTGGCGCTCAGCCGCGCGACTTGCCGCAGCGATTGGCTTCGTCATCCTCGGCCGTAGCGGCCACGGGGGGACGCCGGGAGGCTCGATGGCGATCTACGACCGACTTTCCGCCCAGGACCGCTCTTTCCTCGAACTCGAATCGCCCAACCACCACATGCATGTGGCGGGCTGCTTCATCTTCGAGCGGGGAGCGCTCTCGACGCCGACCGGTGGTGTCGACATCGACAAGCTGCGCAACTACGTCGCGTCGCGGCTGCACCGCATTCCGCGCTATCGCCAGCGCATCGCGTGGATTCCGGTCGAGAACCATCCCGTCTGGGTGGACGACGACCGCTTCAACATCCACTACCACGTGCGCCACACGGCGCTTCCGGCGCCAGGCGACGAGCGACAGCTCAAACGCTTTTGCGGTCGGGTGATGTCGCAACAGCTCGATCGCGGCAAGCCGCTCTGGGAGATGTGGGTCGTCGAAGGCCTCGAGCACGATCGCTTTGCGCTGGTGTGCAAGACGCACCACTGCATGGTGGACGGCGTCTCGGGCGTGGACCTGTTGGCGGTCCTGCTCTCGCCGACGCTCGACAAGGAGTTCGAGCCCGCGGCGCGCTGGCTGCCGAACCCGACTCCCAGCGGTGTCGTTCTGCTGCGCGACGCCGTTCTGCGGCGCGCCGAGCTTCCCTTCGCGATGGCGGGCGCCGTCGCCGCCGCGCTGCGCGCCCCGGAAGCGACGCTGGCGCGCGTCTCCGAGTCCGTCGCGGCGTTCGGCGAAACGCTCTCGACGGCGATGTCGCCGGCCACCGACACGCCGCTCAACCGGCCGATCGGCCCGCACCGCCGCTTCGACTGGGTCGGTTTCGACATCGACGAGGTGAAGAAGGTCAAGAACGCCCTCGGCGGAACGGTGAACGACGTGGTGCTCGCGACCGTTTCCGGCGCGGTCGGGCGCTTCCTCGAACAGCGCGGGATTTCGATCTCGCGCCAGCGCGGGATGGACTTCCGCGCCTTCTGTCCGGTGAGCGTGCGCAGCGACGACGAGCGCGGCGCGATGGGCAACCGCGTCTCGGGCATGATCGCGAAGCTCCCGATCGCCGAGACCCAACCGAAGCGCCGGCTCGAGCGCGTGCGCGCGATCACCAAGAACCTGAAGGAGAGCAAGCAGGCGCTCGGCGCCCAGGTGCTGACCTCGGTTTCGGAGTGGACGGCGCCGACGCTCGCGACGATGGCGTCGCGGCTCGCCTTCGAGAACCGCACCGCGAACATGATCGTGACCAACGTCCCGGGTCCGCAGATCCCGCTCTACCTGCTCGGCGCGCGGATGGCCGAAACCTATCCGATGGTGCCGCTCTTCTCGTCGCAGGGACTCGGCGTCGCGCTGTTCTCATACGCGGGCGGACTTTATTGGGGCTTCGTGTGCGACTGGGACCAGTTCCCCGACCTGCACGACTTCGTCTGCGCGATCGACGCCTCGTTCCGTGAACTCTGCGACGCCGCCGACGCCTGAGTTGACTTGGGGACGTTCCTGCCGCGTTGACTTGGTTGACTTCAGGAACGTCCCCAAGTCGACTGACGGGACCCTCGGCGGGATCGGGCAACCGGCGCGCTGACGCGCTACTCCCCGGAGCGGAGGATGGGTCGTGCGTGAAACCTTGGCCCTGGTGCTGGCCGGCGGCGAAGGCAGGCGCCTCTATCCGCTGACGCGCGAGCGCAGCAAACCGGCCGTCCATTTCGGCGGGCGCTACCGGCTGATCGACTTCGTCCTCTCGAATCTCGTCAACAGCGGCTTCCAGCGCATCAAGGTGCTGACCCAGTACCGCGCCACCTCGCTGGTGCGGCATCTCGCGCGCGCCTGGACGCTGGCGTCGACGGTGGTGGACGAGTTCATCGAGCCGGTCCCCGCGGCGATGAACATCGGGCCGACCTGGTTTCGCGGCACCGCCGACGCGATCTGGCAGAACCTCGACCTGTTGCGCGACGTGCGTCCCGTCGACGTGCTCGTGTTCGGCTCGGACCACGTCTACAAGATGGACGTCTCGCAGATGCTCGAGTCCCACCGGGCGATGGGCGCCGACCTGACGGTTGCGACGTTGCGGGTGCCGCGCAGCGAAGCGCGCGCCTTCGGCTGCCTCCACGTCGACGCCTCGGGCTGGGTGCGCGGTTTCATCGAGAAGCCTGCCGACCCGCCCGCGATCCCCGGCGACCCCGACCACACGCTCGTGTCGATGGGCAACTACATCTTCCGCACCGGCACGATGCTCACCGAGCTGCGCCGCAACGCCGAGCTCAAGGAAACCAGCCACGACTTCGGCCGCGACATCCTCACCGACGCCCACCAGCGCGTGAAGGTCGCGGCCTACGACTACATGACCCAGCTCTGTCCCGGCGAGGACGAGCACGCGCGCGGCTACTGGCGCGACGTCGGCACGCTGGACGCCTACTTCGAGACCAACATGGACCTCGTATCGGTGAATCCACACCTCAACCTCTACAACGACATGTGGCCGATCCGCGGCGTGATCGGCGGCGGCGGCCCCTGCAAGTTCGTGTTCGCCGACGAGGAGGATCAGCGCGTCGGCTCGGCGGTGGATTCGATCGTCGGCTCCGGCACGATCATCTCGGGTGGACACGTGGACCGCTCGGTCGTCTTCAACAACGTGCGCGTCAACAGCTTCAGCCGCGTCACCGAGAGCATCCTGTTCCCGGGCGTGAGTGTCGGACGCAATGCGCGGCTGCGCCGCTGCATCATCGACAAGGGCGTACGCGTGCCGGCCGGCGCCGTGATCGGCGAGGATCCCGTCGCCGATCGCGAGCGCTTCACCGTGAGCGAGGGCGGCGTGGTCGTGGTGACGCGACAGGACGTCGGTCAGCGCGACGAGTTCGACGTCGATTGACGGCACGACGCACGCGGGCGTCCGTGCGCCGCAACGAGCTGCAGCTGGTCTTCGCCAGTTGGGAGCTCGCGCCGCTCGCGCAGACCGGGGGTCTCGGCGACATGGCGAGCGGTCTCGCCCGTGCGCTCGCCGCGCGCGGTCACGCGGTCACCTGCATCCTGCCCGCGCATCGAGACGTGTTGCAGCATCCCCGCTGTCCGGCGCTGGCGGCGGCGGGATCGGTGCGGATTGGGCTGCCGGGTGGAGAGCTCGCCGGCCGTTGGCTGGCCGGCGAACTCGACGGCGTCCAGCTCCAGCTCCTCGACCTGCCCGCGCTCTACGACCGCCCGCAGCTCTACGGCGGCGCCGATGCCGCGGAAGCGCTGCGCTACATCGCGCTGTCGCGCGCGGTGGCGGAGTTCGCGGCAACGGTCCGCCCGCAGGTGCTGGTCGCGCACGACTGGCACGCGGCGCTCGCGCTCTGCGCGCTCCGAGTCCGCCACGACTTCGGTGCGGCGCGCGGTGTCGGCGCGGTGCAGGTGGTGCACAACAGCGCCTTCGTCGGACGCTTCCCGGCGCAGGCTTTCGCGGCGACGGGACTCCCGGACTCGCTGTTTCATCCCGACGCAATCGAGTTCTGGGGCGACATCTCAGTGCTGAAAGCGGGACTCGTCTTCGCCGACCGCATCGTCGCGGTGTCACCGACCTACGCGCAGGAACTGCAGACGCCCGCGTTCGGCGAGGGGCTCGAAGGACTCTACGGCTCGCGCGCGCGCCGCCTGCTCGGCATCGCCAACGGGATCGACACGACCCTCCACGATCCCGCCACCGATGCGTCGCTGCCCGCGCGCTACAGCGCCGAGTATCCGAAGCCGAAGGGCCGCTGTCGCAAGGCGCTGCTCGACGCGACGGGACTGGACGCGCCGCAGCCGGGCCGGCTGCTCGCCGCGGTGGGTCGGCTCGCCGCTCAAAAAGGCTGGGACGTGCTGGTCGCCGTTCTGCCGAAGCTGGTCGAAGACGGCGCGTCGCTGGTGCTGCTGGGCGACGGCGATCCCGCGTTTGCCGAACAACTGCGCGAGGCCGCGACACGCTGGCCGAAGCGCGTCCACGTGACGATCGGCTGGGACGACGCGCTCGCGCGGCGTATCTACGCGGGCGCCGACTGCCTTCTCGCGCCGTCGCGCTTCGAGCCGTGCGGGTTGGTGCAGTTGCTCGGCCAGCGCTACGGCACGCTGCCGGTCGCGCATCGCGTCGGCGGATTCGTCGACACGATCGAGGACGGCGAGACCGGCATCCTCTTCGAACCGCTCACCCCCGCGGCGATCGCCGCGGCGGTCGATCGCGCCGCCGAGCTGTTGCGCGAGCGCGGCGTGCCCGCCGTGCAGCGCAGACTGCTCTCGCTCGACGTCTCGTGGACGGCGCCTGCAGCGGCGTGGGAACGCGTGCTCGCGACGGTCGCACGCGAAGCCGCGCAGAGGATTTGAGCCGTGACGTGGCGCATCGAGCCGGGCAGCGAGACGCCGCTCGGCGCGACCTGGGACGGCGCCGGCGTCTCGTTCGCGCTCTTCTCCGAGCACGCGACCGCCGTCGAGTTGTGCCTCTTCGACGCGCCCGACGCCGCAACCGAGTCTGCGCGCATCGCGCTGCCCGAGCGCAGCGGCGACGTCTTCCATGGTCGCGTTCCGGAGCTGCGTCCGGGGCAGCTCTACGGCTATCGCGTGCACGGCCCGTTCGCGCCACGCGAGGGGCATCGCTTCAATCCGAAAAAGCTTCTGGTCGATCCCTACGCGCGTGCGATCGCCGGCACGCTGCGCTTCGACGCGGCGCTGCGGGGCCACGACCCGCTGCAAGCGGAGCTGCCCGACGTGCGCGATTCGGCGCCGTTCATGCCGAAGTGCGTCGTCGTCGACCCGCGCTTCGACTGGGGCGACGACCGTCCGCCGCGCACGCCGTGGAGTCGAAGCGTCCTCTACGAGTGTCATGTGAAGGGCATGACGAAGCGGCATCCGGAGCTCGCGGAGGCGCAGCGCGGTCGCTATCTCGGGCTCGCGGCCGAGCCGGTCGTGTTGCACTTGCAGCGGCTCGGTGTGACGGCGCTCTCGCTGATGCCGATCCACCATTCGAGCATCGACGCGCATCTCGCGGCGCTCGGATTCCCCAACTACTGGGGTTACAACACGCTCGGCTTCTTCGCGCCGGATGCGCGCTTCGCGTCGGGCGACGCGGGCGCGCAGGTGATCGAGTGCAAGCAGATGGTGAAGGCGCTGCACCGCGCCGGCATCGAAGTGATCCTCGACGTCGTCTACAACCACACGCCGGAAGGCGGTCCGCTCGGGCCGACGCTCTCGCTGCGCGGGATCGACAACGGGTCGTACTATCGGCTGCCCCTCGAAGACCCGGCCGAGTACCTCGACTACACCGGTTGCGGGAACACGCTGAACACGCGCCACCCGCGCGTCCTGCAGCTGGTGCTCGACTCGTTGCGTAGCTGGGTGACCGAGTATCACGTCGACGGTTTCCGCTTCGACCTGGCGCCCGTGCTCGCGCGCGATCCGGTCGCGTTCCAGCGCAGCGCCCGCTTCTTCGAAATCGTGCGGCAGGACCCCGTGCTCTCGCAGCTCAAGCTGATCGCGGAGCCGTGGGACCTGGGGCCCGACGGCTATCTGCAAGGCGGCTTTCCGCGCGGCTTCGCCGAGTGGAACGGCCGTTACCGCGACGCCATGCGGCGTTTCTGGCGCGGCGACGCCGGGCAGCTCGCCGAAGCCGCGACGCGCCTCGCCGGCTCGAGCGACCTGTTCGCGCTCTCCGGCCGCACGCCGCAGGCGAGCATCAACTACGTCGTGTGCCACGACGGCATGACGCTCGCGGATCTCGTCAGCTACGCGCAGAAACACAACCTCGCGAACGGCGAGGAGGGTCGCGACGGCCCGCGCGACGACTCACACAACTGGGGGGAGGAGGGTCCTTCGCGCTTGCTGCGCGTTTGCAAGAAGCGCGCTCGTGCGCGGCGCAACCTGATCGCGACGCTCGCCTTCTCGCAAGGCGTCCCGATGCTCTCTCACGGCGACGAGCTGGGCCGCACCCAGCTCGGCAACAGCAACGGCTACTGCCAGGACAACGAACTCACCTGGGTGGACTGGAATCTCGACCGCGAGGGACGCGCGTACCTCGACTTCGTTCGCAGGGTCTTTGCGCTGCGCCGCGACAACGCGGTATTCCGCCGCCGCCGCTTCTTTCGCGGCGAGTCGGTCGATCCCTCGGGTACCGGCGATGTGACCTGGCTGCGGCCCGACGGCTCGGTCACCACGCTCGCGCACTGGGAGAATCCGGATCGCAAGAGCGTCGCGATGTTGATTCCCCGAGAGGCAGCCGACGCGCGGGACGAGACGGGTTGCGAGCAGTTCGCCGAGACGGTGCTGCTGATCCTGAACGGGCACGCGCACAAGCGCGTCTATGCGCTCCCCGATCTGGGGCGCCCGGGGAGCTGGCACGAGGTCGTCAATACCGCCTGCGCAACGCAGCGCCGGATCGACGACGGCCGGCTGGGTGTGGCGCCGTGGTCGCTCGTGCTGCTCGGCTTCCGGGAACAGCAGTGAGTGTCGAGCGACCGAAGCTCGCCGCACTCGCCGAGCGCCTGGGGATCGCATCGTCCTACTGGGACCTCGTCGGCAACGCGCGAACCACGCAAGACGCGACGCGCGAGGCGCTGGTCGCCGCGATGGGATTCGACGCTTCGGATGAAGCCGCCGCCGCGCGCGCTCTCGACGAACTCGCGCGCACCGAGAACTCGCTCGTCGAGCCCGTCCTCGTGTGGCGCGAATTCGAAGACGCCGTGCCCTCGCTGCCGTTGCGGCTCGAAGCGTCGTCGGGTGCGCTCGACTTCGAACTCGAGTTGCGCACCGAGAACGGCTCG